>JBEEMB010000353.1:0-4127 GCA_041167815.1 Bacteroidota bacterium
CTCACCAATACTTTGTCAATGATTATCAAATCAAGGATTTTATCAAAATTAACCCATTGCCTTCAATGATGAAATACGTTCAGACCATGATTATTATTGCTGCCACCTGAACGTTTCAATCAAATGTTTCATGTCTGCCTCCAGAAAATCATTCACCACCGAAAGGGAGTCCTCGTTGGGCGTTGAGTCAAAATAAAGCGCCCCCCTCAGGAAATGACGGGTACTGTCTGTGACAAAAAACTGACGGGCAGTGGCGGCATTCCCTTCCACCCGGAAATAGGCTCCTGAAACACCATGAATTGTGCGAAACAGGGAATCGCTGATCCCTGATGCCTTGGTGGTGTGCTTGAAAGTCATGCGGTAAGCCTCATCCACCAATCCTTCTAAAGAATTGAGCCCCAGTGAATCAACATATTTATCGCCACGCTTCACCTTGAAAGTGGAATAACCTCCGATGGCTTTGTAGCTAAGATAAATGCGCCCTTTGAAGGTGGGGAAGTCAATGTTGATCCAGTATGGATTTTCTCCGGCCCCGTCGAAAAGACTGCTGTCGCGAACAATCCGACTATAACCGGGATATTCAAAGGAATAAGGGAATGACGGGTCGCGGAAAGCCACATAAGATCTTTCCGGAAAGTCGATTTTGAAATATCCTCGTGGCCTGGGAGTGTAAGGACTGTTGCATGCGGCAAAGGATAACAGCAACAGGAGCAGGATGATTGGAATTTTGTTCATCTTTTATATATTGGTAGATGGTATGTGCTGGACTTTCACCCTCAGTATCCTATGCTTCGCCACTTCGACAGCGGTGAAATGGAACCCGTCGCGATGAATTTCCGTGCCGGCAGCGGGTATTTCACCTGCAAGCTCAAGCATCAATCCTGCCATCGTTTCGTGATCTCCTTGCATGGTAGCAAATGAAGCCGGATCAAGTCTCATGAAAAGACAGGCTTCGCTGATCAGGGTCGCCCCTTCGAATAAAAATGAGTGTTCGTCCAATCGAATATGACGTACCTCATCCTCATCAAATTCATCTCGGATATCTCCAATCACTTCTTCAAGAATATCTTCCAGGGTAACGATACCTTCGGTCCCCCCGAATTCATCTACCACTACAGCAAAATGTATGCTGCGCACCCTGAATTCCTGCAGCAGGTCTTCGATGGGCTTATGTTCCGGAACATAGAAGGCCGGCCTCATCAATGGTAGCCAGTCAGTATCCGCCGGCGCATCAAGCATGGTCAGCAAATCCTTCGTATGAATGACCCCTTCGATGCGGTCAAGGTTCCCTCGATATACCGGAAGCCGCGAATACCTGAGCTCCGAAACAGCCTTCAGCAAGTCCGGGAAAGAAGTGGAACCCTCAATACCATGGACATCCATTCGACTGCGCATGATCTGTCGCACCGTCGTATTGCCGAATCGAATCACACCCTTAACGATATCTCGTTCGGCTTCGGAAGCTTTTGGATCTGACGATCGGTCGATGGCATGATCAAACTGCGGGCCACTCATATCGCGTGTTCTGGCGCCTCCAAAAAGCTGACGAACCCGATCGGAAAACCTGATGGCGAATCGAGCCAACGGAAGAAACAACAGGTGGACCGGCTCAACGATCATGTAGGTAAAATGGACGAAGTGCATCTTCCGGTACTGAGCCCACTGTCGGGGAAGAAACTCACATAACAGTAAAATCAGTCCGCTGATCAGAACAATACGTATCAGCAGTGAAAAGACCGGGTGCACATTAAGTATCAACAAAACAGGCGATAAAATGATATCGCTCAACACCACAATCATCAGATTCAGAACGATCCGGGCTACAGAAAGCGATGCCAGCAATGTGCGCGGAGATTCGAGCATGCGGACCACCTTTCGGGCGACGGGCTGCCGGCGAACTTTCAGGCGATCGAGGTCAGACCATGATAGACTGAATAAGGCAACTTCAGCTCCGGTGATGGCAAATCCTGTGGCAATGCAGCACAGTAGCAATAGGATCAACATGAAAGATCCTGCCTGTGGAAGGATTGCCAACAGCCCGGTCATATTAACCAATAATGTCTCAAAACCAAAAAAGGAGAGCATGGGCAATGTCATGTGAAGGTAGAACACCGGCTGAGGCGCTTATCGCCGGGCAGAATCACGCATATAAAAATACCATTTAAACGGCAGCCGACACCAAAGTAAGATAGTTCACTTCACAGATGCGTAAAAAGGAAGGGATCTTCATCAAGAAACTGACGAATATGCCTTGGAAAGGCGATATCATTCAGCGCCGAGATGTCAACCCATGCATAACCTTCGGTCAGCTGGGGCGGTTTGTGAGGTCGGAAGATCAAAAACCGCCCGGTAATCTGTTGATGGGTCAGCAACTGGACATAAGGCTCAGAAACCTGATATGAGATCGGAGGCGCGCCACCATTAAGTGCCGTGACCATGGGATGTGCAATCAACCAGGATGCGGTTTTCTGTTCAGGAGATTCAATCATGAAAGGCTCAAAAAGATTTCGCCAGACATCCTTGCTTGTTCTTTCCCGCAGCGGGATGGCAGTCCCTACAACAGGAATAACGTAATCCATCCAGCGAAGCCTTCGAGCGGCCTTGGGGGTTCTCGCCGGCAACTGGTCCTGCAGCCCTTCCCTGAAAGCCAGGCACCCTTCACTCATCGGGCACTCGATACATTTCGGAGCCGCAGGCTTGCAAACAGTGGCCCCGAAATCCATGATGGCCTGGTTGTACGCGGCCGGATCCTCCAGATAGAGGAGGGATTGGGCCCAGGCCTCCAGCATTCTTTTGGTCGGCGCCTCATCTATGGATTCCCTGATGCCGAAAAATCTGGCCAGTACACGCAACACATTTCCATCAACCACGGCATGCGGAAGACCGAATGCAAAGGAAGAAACGGCTGCAGCGGTATATGGCCCCACCCCCTGAAGGGAAAGGATGGAAGTATGATCTGCTGGAAAATGGCCCCCGTGGTCGGTCACCACCTGACGGGCAGCCTTCAATAAATTTCTGCACCGGGCATAATAACCAAGGCCCTCCCAGAGTTTAAAGACATCTGAGTCAACCGCTGAGGCCAGTGAGCGGACATCGGGATAAGCCCGGATGAACCGCTCATAATATGCCCACCCCTGCTCCACCCGGGTCTGCTGAAGGATGATTTCACTCAGCCAAATCCGGTAGGGATCACGTTCGCCCTTCCATGGCATCATGCGGCGGTTGTCCTGTACATGCCAATGCATCAATGTACGGGTAAACAACCCGGCGGAAGATGACGGCGGAGTAGGATGGGTTTTGACAGGAATTCGTTTGTTCATACAATTTTCTACGTCGAAAACCGTTCTTATTCCAGCAAAGATGCATGTAATCCCTTGATTTAATTAATTTTAGGTAATTTGCCCGCCAGGCTCGCCTTTGTAACAACACCCGATGTGCTTACATCCATCATCAACCTCGAGACGAAAAAATCATAAAAAATGAGAAAAGCCGACCTGATCAACAACATCGCTGAAAAGACAGGAATTCCGAAAGTAGACGTACTCGTTACCCTGGAAACGATGTTCAAAGAAGTGAAGGAATCCCTCTCCAAAGGCGAAAACATCTACATTCGCGGCTTTGGCAGCTTCATCACCAAGAAAAGAGCAGCCAAGATCGGTCGGAATATCAAAAAGAATACAGCGGTACACATACCCGCCCATTTCATTCCCGCCTTCAAGCCCGCCAAAGAATTCACACAGGAAGTCAAAAAGCTCCAGGCCGACGCGATGATCAATGAAGACGGTGCCGACGAAATGGCATGATAGCCATACCTTTGTCGGAAAACCTACTTCCACTTGAATAGACAAATATGGATCGTGACGGGAGGCGGAATGCTCTTGTTGTTCTCCCTGTTTTATTTCGGCAGAACCTCCAAGTTACCCGGCACGACTCCCCCCGTTGCAAATGCACAGCCCCAAGGGCACGACCACCCCGATACGGAAACCATCCTCGCAGCATCCCGAAAAGGATTGACCCCTGCACAGTCGGCTTTGCTGGCCAAATTGGAAGGAACCTTACATCGGGGTGATGTCGTTACCCAGCAAATCAGCGCTTACGAATCATTGGCAGCCTTTTGGCGTGACAGT
>JBEEMB010000339.1:0-2712 GCA_041167815.1 Bacteroidota bacterium
TTATGACCATAATAAAGTGATTGTCAATCCACTGCGGATCAAGCCTCAATATTTGGATGAACTGGAAAACAACCTGGTACTATATTACACCGACACCACGAGGGCCTCTGCCGATATCATCACGGAACAGCAGCGGAATGTGACTGAGAGAAAGTCGGCATCGGTTGACGCTATGCATCAACTGAAGGAACAGAGTCGGATGATGAAGGAGGCACTATTACAGGGGCGGTTGAACGAGATCGGAGAAATCTTGGATTTCGGTTTCCGTCAGAAGCGGTTGATGGCGGCCAACATCTCCAACGATCGTATTGAAAAAATATATGGTGCGGCGCTGGCTGCCGGTGCGTTGGGAGGAAAGATATCCGGTGCCGGCGGTGGGGGCTTCATGATGTTCTATTGTCCGGGTACGACCCGATATGCGGTCTCTTCTGCACTCACCGCTTTCGGCGGGGAAGTCAGACCCTTCGCGTTCAGTCCCGGAGGTCTGAGTTTTTACCGTGACGGCATGAGATAGCCGTCGTGCTTTCTTTCTTCGTTTCTTTGCCTTCAAACCTGAACTCGCATGACCGAAAAGATAAGATCCATCATAACGTCATCCATTTCTGTCAAGCAGCAGATACTGCAGGATGAAGAAATGATCACACGCATCGGGCAATCCGTAACATTGATTGCTGATGCGTTAAAGAAGGGACACCGGCTTTGGTTCTGCGGTAACGGCGGCAGCGCGGCTGATGCGCAACACCTGGCTGCTGAGTTTAGTGGCCGCTTTTATACCGATCGTAAGGCATTACCGGCCGAGGCGTTGCATTGCAATACTTCCTATCTCACGGCGGTGGCCAACGATTACAGCTATGATGTCGTGTATGCAAGACTGGTGGAAGGTATCAGCAGCCCGGGTGATGTGCTGATAGGATTGTCCACATCAGGGAATTCAAAGAATATTGTGTTGGCCTTCGAAGCGGCCAGAAAAGGCGGAGTCCACACCATCGGCTTCACTGGCGCCACCGGCGGGGCGATGAAGGAATTGAGTGACCTGCTCTTCAACGTACCATCCACGGATACGCCACGTATCCAGGAATCCCATATCATGATCGGTCACATCATTTGCGAACTCACCGAATCCGCCCTTTTTTAATGCAGCAGATGGAATTTGATGTCGTGATACTTGCCGGCGGATTGGGGACCCGGCTTAGGTCCGTGGTGGCCGACCTGCCCAAATGTATGGCGCCCGTCAATGGCCGCCCTTTCCTGCAAATTCTGATTGAAAAACTGAGGAATCAGGGGCAGGGTAGAATCATACTTTCCACCGGTTATCTCTCTGAGGCGATCGAAGCCTGGGTGCGGGAATCTTACCCTGATCCACAGATATCCATCTTCCGGGAGGAAAATCCACTGGGAACAGGTGGAGCCATCCGAGCGGCCATAAGCCTCAGCAATGCGGCGGATGTGTTGGTCTGCAATGGAGACACCCTGTTCGATATAGATGTGGCTGCCTTGTATGCATTCCATCGGAAGATGGGGGCGGATTGTTCCGTGGCGCTCAAGCCCATGAAGCATTTCGATCGTTACGGTCGGGTTGATCTGGGGGAAGATGGCTGGGTGAAGGCTTTTCGGGAGAAGGAGTTCTGTAACGAAGGTTTCATAAATGGCGGAGTCTATGTGATCCGTCGTGAAGCCTTTTTGAAACTGGACCTTCCGGATAAATTTTCCTTTGAAGAGGGATATCTGTCAAAGTATCCAATTGCGGGCATGGTGCAGGATGCATATTTCATCGATATCGGTATCCCGGAGGATTTCGCACGGGCTCAGGTGGAACTTCACCGTTAAGCCTCGAAGACACAACGATTATGATCGACTGTACGCTTATTGATAACAGCTGGACACTTTTCCTGGACCGTGATGGCGTCATCAACCATGAAAAAGATGGTGACTATATCCGACATGCAGGGGAATTCCGTTTTTATGATGGTGTGCCCGAGGCGATGGCGGTTTTTGCCCGGCGCTTCGGCAGGATTTTCATCGTCACGAATCAAAAGGGAATTGGCCGGGGACTGATGACTGAAGCCGATCTGGCAGGGATACATCGTTATATGATGGAGTCCATCATTGCTGCAGGTGGAAGGGTCGACCGCATCTATCATTGCCCGGATGTGGATGCAGGTAGTCCCTTTCGAAAACCCAATCCGGGCATGGGTTTCAAAGCGAAATCGGAATTTCCTGAAATAGATCTCCGTAGATCGATCATGGTCGGAAACACTATGAGTGACATGGGCTTCGGTCGAAATCTGGGCGCCAAAACGATTTTCATCCCCAGCACAAAGCCCATGCCTGAATTACCTCATCCTTTGATTGATGATTGTTTTCAGGGGGTAGCGGCCTTTGCAAATGCTTTGCTAAAGTGAACCCGGCTCCGTGGCTTTTGCGCATCTTTGCACTATGCGGTTTCTCATCATTTTTGTATTGTTCACTCAGGGCATTCAGGCTCAATGGCGGGAGGATTCCCTCAAGGTGATTGCGCAACGTATCTTGACAGGCAAAGATGCCGCGGAAAGATTCAGGGCGGATAGTGCCTTCACCCGCATGCTGGTGCGCGCATTGTCGACACCTCACTCATTCAGGCATCCTTTTGATTCGCTGCAGAATATTTCACGAGTGTATGCACCGGATAGCAGTTTTCGGATGTTCACGTGGCAGGTCATCCGCGACGAGCGG
>JBEEMB010000337.1:0-7186 GCA_041167815.1 Bacteroidota bacterium
AACCGATTACCCTTATGCCCATTCAGGTACTGTTGCCCGCACATAACGAATCCGGAAACATAAGGGCCATCCATGAGGAAATTTGCAAGGCATTGGAGGGCACCGGATATGAGTTCTCCATCCTGTTTGTTGATGATGGCAGCACGGATGACACGCTCGACCGTATCAAGGACCTGGCGAGTATGGACAACCGGGTTCGGTTCATTGAATTGTCCAGGAACTTCGGGCATCAGAATGCCATCAAAGCCGGGCTTGATCAGACAGATGCGGATATCCTGATCATGATGGATTGCGATCTTCAGCATCCACCCGGACTCATCCGGGAAATGCTCAGCTGGTATGAGCGAGGATACGATATCGTTCGAACCCGACGTCGGAAGTCATCCCATGAAGGCGTGATCAAGCAGGTCACATCCAAAATGTTCTACCGATTCCTTCGCCATATTTCTGAAATACAACTTGAAGAAGGATCAGCCGATTTCCGGCTCATCAGTGGGAATGCCATTGCCCAACTTAGAAATTTCGGAGAATATGATCTGTTCTATCGTGGCCTCATCAAATGGATGGGATTCCGGCAGGTGAGTATAGATTACGAGCCTTCTCCCCGTTATTCGGGTGAAACCAAGTATTCGATCAGAAAAATGATCGGTTTCGGCTTGAAAGGGGTGACATCCTTCAGCACCAGGCCACTCTACTTTTCGGCGTACATGGGGGTTTGCCTTTCTTCGCTTTCCTTACTTTATATACCCTATGTGATTTACGCATTGTATCACGGCATGGCCATAGACGGATGGGCATCGGTTATTGTGACGATTGTTTTTTTCGGTGGCATCAATCTGTTGATCCTCGGCATCATTGGCATCTATATCGCGAAGATGTTCTATCAGACAAAGAAACGTCCGCATTATATCATCAAGGAATCAAACCTGTGAAACCCTCGCTTTTATTGAGTTTTGACGTCGAAGAATTCGACATGCCGCTGGAATACGGTTATCCTATCGAGCCTGAACGCCAACTGGAGATCGGATACAGGGGATTACAGCGCATCAGGCCATTTTTGGATTTACCTGATGTCCGTACCACCTTGTTCACGACGGCTCATTTTGCAACACATTACCCGGATGAGATCCGAAACCTGGCAGATCGCCATGAGATCGCCTCACATACATGGCACCACAGTCATTTTGAGACCAGCGACCTGCTTAATTCCAGACTTCGGCTCGAAGAGATCTGCGGTCGGCCGGTGACGGGACTGCGCATGCCCAGGATGCGCGCCATTCCTATGGCAGACGTATCGGCTGCAGGATATCAATATGATGCATCCCTGCATCCGACCTGGCTGCCCGGGCGATATAACAACCTGTCCAGCCCACGCACCATTCATCGTGAAGAGGGGATGCTTCGGTTACCCGCCTCCGTTAGTCCCATGTTAAGGATCCCGCTCTTCTGGCTGGCCTTTAAAAACTATCCATATCATATTTATTTACATCTTGTGCGACGCGTACTCCACACCGATGGATATGCAAGTCTGTACTGCCATCCATGGGAGTTCACGGATGTCAATGGATATCAGTTACCCGGTTATACCATCCGGGGTTGCAGCGGATGGTTGTTGGACCGTCTATACAGACTGATGGATGATTTGAAGGATGAGGCAGACATCATGCCTATGCAAGCATACTTAACACGCCGAGCTGTTGGTCTGGAATGAATTGGATGCGTGACCGGCGGATCCGAACTTTGTGTGTCGATGACTGTTGGAAAACATTCGGCAAGTCTATATCACAAACGCATGTCACATCCTTTCCGTTTCGAGCATAGTTATCAATCTCTTGGCGATGCCTTCTTTGAAAGACGGGATCCTCAACCCGCAAAGGCGCCCAAAATCTTGTTGTTCAATCAGTCCTTGGCCGCATCGCTGGGAATGGATGTTGACGGTACGTCGGAAGAGGACTGGGCGTTTTATCTATCCGGAAGCATCCTCCCGCCGGGTAGCTCCCCGATTGCGCAGGCTTATGCGGGTCATCAGTTCGGAGGCTTTACCATCCTGGGAGACGGACGGGCCGTTCTGTTGGGAGAACATCTGACACCCGACAGTGCGCGTGTAGATGTGCAATTGAAAGGATCGGGGATCTCCCGCTACTCAAGAAGGGGAGACGGTCGGGCTACCCTTCGGGCGATGCTGCGCGAGTACCTCATCAGCGAAGCCATACATCACCTCGGCATTCCCTCGACACGTAGTCTGGCGGTGACCACCACCGGACTTCCGGTCTACAGGGAACGGGTGCACGAAGGCGCCGTTCTCACACGCATAGCCGCCAGCCATATCCGGGTAGGCACCTTTGAGTACGTAAAACATACCCTCGATGAAGCCGCGCTTGTAAAGCTGGTGACGTATACGCTGGAACGTCACTATCCCGATCTTCCAGTGGGCCCCAATCCCGGATTGACATTACTCGACGCTGTCATGGAACGACAGCTGGATTTGATTGTTCATTGGATGAGGGTGGGGTTCATCCACGGGGTCATGAACACCGATAATATGAGCATGGCCGGAGAGACGATAGATTACGGCCCCTGCGCCTTTATGAACACCTATCGACCGGGTACCGTCTTCAGTTCCATCGATACGCAGGGCAGGTATGCCTATGCGAACCAACCAAGGATTGCTCAATGGAATCTGGCCGTGCTGGCCGGTACCCTGCTATCGTTGATCGATCCCAACGAGGATACGGCGGTCAAGCGCGCCCAGTTACTGCTCAATTCCTTCCCGGAACGATACCTGGACAAATGGCAGCGAATGATGAACGACAAGCTCGGCCTAATGGATGTTCATCCGGAAGACCGCAGTCTCGTCGATGATCTGCTTTCATGGATGGAGGCCCACCATGCTGATTACACCAACACTTTTCTCCTGCTGGAAAACGCGGAAGCATTGCCGCAGATGTACCCAGACGACATTCAGCTTAATCAATGGTTAACACGGTGGACAAACAGAATCGAAAGCCAGCCCGGAGGAATGCATGCGGGACGGGAGCGAATGCAGCATGTAAATCCTGCCTTCATACCCAGAAATCATCTCGTGGAATTTGCACTCGATCAAGCCGAAAGAGGTGATTTGGATCCCCTGCATGAACTATTGAGCAGGGTGGTCAACCCTTACGATCGTCTTTCGGATCAAATGGATCCGGCGATGGTCCCCCCAGGGCATGACGACCAATACCAGACCTTCTGTGGGACCTGAATCTCGCTCAACTATGTTATAAGGAAATTGCTTCCGGACCTCTATTCATCAGGGAAGGAGGTAAAACAGCCTGAATCCAAGCGGGAGTAATGGATAGACAGCATCCCGCCTCAGGCTGAACATCCGGGATTCATCTTCCCTTCTAAGTTGATCGGCATCGAGCTCCGGACTTACGTTGATGTAATGGAATCTTTTCATGCGAAGTCCGAGGCCCGCGTACACTTCCATGCCAAACCCATCGAAAGCCCTGTTGAAATAAATTTTCTGATTCCAGACGGTCGACAGATCGAAATTTTGCTGTCTGCGGGTATATCCCACCAATTTCTCGTATGATTGGCCGGACGCATCGGTCAGGAAGGTCCAGTTGGTGACCTCCGTATGATACCTGGAATATCCGCTCCTGAATCCGAGCGATCCCCTGAAAGCTCTTTTCCCCGGCTCTGCAGCTTCCGGGTTGACTCCAAGGTAGAATCTGAGTTCCGGTTGGATTTGAAAGCCCTGGGTAAAATCTCGCTCTCCTTCATCCAAAACATTTGTTACCGGATTCAGAAAACGCCACGTGAAGTCGTTATTCAATCCAAGCCGGGGCCCAAGCGTCAGTTCTCCACCAACACGCAGTCCCCCATACGGCAATGCACCGATCGACAGAGGTTGCGCTGTGAGAAAAATCCGATTTGGCTTCCAATTGGATGCGGGTTTTTGCGGTGTCTGTGCGGCCAACGGCATCATCCAAAAAAGTCCGGCCACCAGGTTCAAGGTAATCATCCACTTCATCCTTCACTATTGTATTTTTTTCAGATACCGGGGTTGTCTTGGCGTTGAGATATCATAGTGCTGCAATCCATCCTTTACATAACAGAAAAGCAGGGGTGGAACGGCGATCACATCATAATAATCATCGATCCCGGTCTGTTGTCCGTTCAGGGTTTTGTCCTGGTCGATGGTTTTTAAAACGAACGGCGACCATGGTTTTGCAATATTCATGATGTGAAGTCCGAATCTTCCGTCGCAGAGATAGAGGGTGCTGTCCACCCGGTCCATACCGCGGGGTTGCGGGAAGTCGAGACTCATGCGTAACACGGGGTTTTGGATGTTTCTGTTATCAATAACCCGGAAGGATCCCCATCCGCCACCTGATGTGGTGGTGGAGTAAACCACCGAATCAAACGCAATGATCGGGTCTCTGGCCAGAAACACCGGCGGGTAGTCGAACACACTCACGGGCGATGGTTTCGCAGCATTGGCCTTGATATCATACACATACATCCTTTGTGCGGATCCGATATACAACTGGCCGGCATGATGATAGATCGTCTGGATGGATGCTCCCAACACTCGTTCATCGGTGATGCGCATGGCTGCGGGATTGGTAGCATCGATGGTTTTAAGTCGTTCATCATCCACCGCGTATATGAACGATCCAACGCTTATTATCCGGGACATCGATCCGTTTTTTACCGAACCGGAAGAGGATGCAAAGGATTCGGCTCCCTTTTCGCAGGAACTGCCGGCCAACGCAAATGAGATGAGTAATCCAATGATATTTCGTTTCATATCAGAATTTGAAGGCGTAATGTGTCATCTGACCCTGCACTCCGGATCGTTGACGGTTCCTTTTTCCCATCGGAGCAGGATGCCGCGGGTGAAGTCAGGACATTCAAAATAATCTCCGGACACGGCATCCGGGGGGACGGTATTGGCCTCCATGATCGATTGGAAGACATTCGGCAAACGACTGGCAACACTTACACTTGTTGGATTCGTCAACATGACTGACACCAGATCCGGGCCATTGTTGGCGATCAGATGTCCATTCTTCCAGCTTACTTCATAGCACCCGGGAATGTCTATGAACCGCTCTTTGACGGGGTTGGCCGGGTCTGCATAGCTGATCACATGGATGCCACTTCCCTGTTCGACCAGGAACACCCTGCTGTTTGCATATACGAATTTTCCGGCCTTGATTATGGGTTGGGAAGCGCGGGAACTGATCGTCTTAAAGGCGGCAGGATCACCATAAACGGGTTTCCATGCGATCCTGTCGCCAATTCTGTTTCCGCCTTTCACACAGGAAGAGAGGAGGATGACCACGCTTAACATCCAACCGGCTGATTTCATGTATTCGATTTTCAAATTCAAAGTAATGACAAAGTTTTGTGCAACAATGTTGCATATCATTTTATTCTTCTGTGCATGCTCAGTATTTTTACCAAAGCCGGTGTGGGTGCAACAGGTGTCGCATTCGAAAGGCTGGTTCACCATGAGACTGTTATTCCTCGTTTTATTTCTGGCGACCGGATGGTTGGGTGCCCAGGGTCAAGACTGCAGTTTTACGTTGACGGGCAGCATCTCTGATGCGGACACCCGTTCGCCCCTGGATCGGGCGGTCATTAGGATTCGGGAGACCGGGGCCGTGAGTCTGACTGATGAGGAAGGGCACTACCATTTTTACGGACTCTGCAGGGGTATATACAACGTGGTGATCTCGCATGTCAACTGCGACTCTGTCGTGCTTCGGGTTCGGATTACCGACAACCTGGTGCGCAATGTTGTGCTTCCTCATCGGGTCAACCAATTGCAGGAGGTGATGGTACGCACCACACGAGAGCAGAACCCGGTGACCATTCGGGAGGAGTTGGATCGCAGGGACATTTCGGAGGCGCGTGTGCAGCGGCTGGGGGAGATGCTAAGTCGTATCAGTGGGGTGACCGTATTGCAAACGGGGAATTCCGTATTCAAGCCGGTCATACATGGACTGCACAGCCAGCGGGTGTTGATATTGAACAATGGCGTACGTCAGGAAGGGCAGCAGTGGGGGGCGGAGCATGCGCCGGAAATGGATCCATTCATTTCGGATCGATTCATTGTGTTGAAGGGCGCTGGTGCGTTGAGATACGGTTCAGATGCCATTGGTGGGGCCATACTGGCGGAGCCGAAGGCATTGC
The DNA here is from genome assembly GCA_041167815.1 of Bacteroidota bacterium. Taxonomy (GTDB): domain Bacteria; phylum Bacteroidota; class Bacteroidia; order Chitinophagales; family Chitinophagaceae; genus Pollutibacter. The sequence continues at coordinate 6,190 of JBEEMB010000337.1, forward strand.
CCGGTGATCAGCGGTTTCATGCCAACCTGCATACCGGATTTTCCACCAACAATCGTCAGTATGTGGTACATGCGATGGCAGAGCAACATTTGGTCCATGCCCCGGCTTGGAGTTGGCGCACACATATCACGCATCGCCGTAGTGGGAATGTGCGTACGCCTGATTATTGGCAGCATAACACTGGGGCAGGTGAACTGAATTTTTCCGCCGCCCTGGGTTATAGGAAACCAAGCTTTCGCAGTGATCTTTTTTTCAGTGCCTTCCAAACAAGGATCGGAATATTCTCCGGTTCACATATTGGCAACCTGACAGATTTGCAGCAGACGATCCTGGCACCACGCCCACTCCTGAACATTGATGCATTCACATATGAGATCGATCGACCCTTTCAGCAGGTGGGGCATTACCTGATCCGCTCAAGGTCTGTCTGGACGCTTGAAGCAGGCAGTAGGTTGAACCTGCAGGTGGCACAGCAGTTCAACCTCCGTCAGGAATATGACAGGGCGATGATTTCCGATCGGCCGGAGTTGGATCTCTCCCTGAACACCACAACGGCGGACTTTGGATGGGAACAGGATCCTGCAAAACCAAGGCATTTGCAGGCGGGCATCGGGTTGATGCGACAGGAAAATGCGTGGTCCGGCAGTCGGTTTTTCATTCCCAATTACGTGTTGTTGAATCCATACGCTTATACGATTGTCCGGTCTGTGAAAGGACCATGGACGACCGAAGCCGGGCTGCGTTTTGACCACCGAAATCTGACATCCTATCGCAATCGATCCGGTGCGTTGAGCAGTCAACAAATCGAATTCTCCAATTTGTCCGGATCAGGGGGCGTTACCCGAAAAATCGGGAAAGAACTGAAGTTGGCTTTCAATGCAGCCTGGGCGTGGAGGGCGCCGCATGTCAACGAGCTTTACGTGAACGGACTGCATCATGGCACGGCTACTTTCGAGATCGGAGATTCTCTCCTTAAACAGGAAAAGGCACTGAACCT
>JBEEMB010000106.1:0-4809 GCA_041167815.1 Bacteroidota bacterium
GACAGGCCCCTGAATGATCGGGGAAAAAGTGACGCCAAAACCATGGCAGAACGACTATACCAGAAAGGGATCAGTCTTGATTTGATTGTGACCAGTCCGGCACGCAGAGCAAGAAAGACAGCCAAGGCGTTCTCGGAACGTTATGAGAAAGCGGGGCTCGCAACTATGGAGATCCAGGCATTGTACTTGGCGGATGAGGAAGATATAAGCCGGGTGGTTTCTGAGTTTCAAGATTCAGCAGATACGGTGGCCCTGTTTGGCCACAATCCGGGGATAACAATGTATGCCAATGAGCTGGATGTGGTAAGTATTGATGAAATGCCCACGTGCAGTGTACTTGGAATCTCAGCTCCTGTGGATCATTGGACTGACTTTGATCAGTCAGAGAAGAAGTTTCTTTTTTTCGATCGCCCCAAACATGTTTGAGTGGTATGAGAGATGCGGAATCTTCGGTTATACGTTGCCGTTATTTTTGATCAAAAAAAAGAGCAGCGTTTCTTACTGAAACGCTGCTCTTTTTATACAGCGCTGGATTATTTCAGTCCATATTTCTGCATGTATCGCTGATTGAGCTGCTTATGCTTGTCGGTCAGATCGATCTGGCGACCCTGAATAAAAGCGTGGGTGATGATGCTGGAACGCATATCAAGGATATCTCCTTCACTGATGACGATGTTTGCATCCTTGCCCGTTTCGATGGAGCCGGTGCGGTCGCCGATACCCAAAATGCGGGCTGCATTAAGTGTGATGGCAGACAGTGCTTCTTCTTTCGTCAGACCGTAGGCCGCTGCCGTACCGGCATTGAAAGGCAGGTTCTTTCCGCGATGTTGTCCGTCGGAATCATTGATGGCAAAGAGCACACCTGCCTTCTGCAATGCAGTAGCGGATTTATACGGCTGATCGATATCGTCGTCGCTCAGGGTAGGCAATTCATGCATCTGCTCGATGACTACGGCAATACCATGCTGTTTGAGCAGGTCTGCCACCTGCCAGCTTTCGCTTCCGCCGACGATGACCACATCCAATCCAAACTCCTTTACGAAGTCGATGGCCACCAGGATTTCTTTCACCACATCACAATGGATAAAGAATTTCTGGGATTTATTGAAGAGTCCGCGCATGGCTTCGAGTTTGAGATTGGGCTCGACCACGGCAGGGTTAGCTGCATAGGCTTTTGCTTCGCGCAGCAATGCCTTTACCTGGTCGATCTCTTCAAGGGCGCGTTTCACGGGATCCCCTTCCGGTGCAGCAGCACCGCCACGCATACCACCCCACCTGGTTGGGCGGGCAAAGAGGCTTGGCATACGATAATGCAGGCCTCCATCCATCCGATAGGCTGCATCTTCCCAGTTCCATGCGTCCAGTTGCACTACGGAAGAGCTTCCGCTGATGGTGCCTCCATCAGGGATGATGTTGGCGAGCAGGATGCCATTGGAACGCACGGTGTTCGTGATCTTTGAATCCGTGTTATAGGCTACGATGGAGCGGATCGATGGGTTATATTCACCGATCTCGCGTACATCGGTCGTGGCGCGTACCGTTGGAGTTTCTACGAGTCCAAGGCTGGATGCGGAGAGGATAAGACCCGGGTACAGGTGCTTGCCGGAGGCGTCGATCACTTTTGCGTCGCTGCCCTGCACAGTAATTGACGTGCCGACAGCGGTAATTTTTCCATTTTCCACCGCAACAGTGGCGCCGGGGATGACCTGTCCATTACCCACATGGACGGTGGCATTTTTGATATAGAGTTTACCCGTTTGGGCTTTGGCAGGGTAAACATTGTCCTGTGCCTGAATACCTGCCGTCAGCACTGACAGGCCCGTCATCAGGGGAAGGATCCGAATGATATGTTTGAGTTTCATGTGTGCTCGTTTTGTTAAGTGATCAATCCAGGTCGATGGCAAGCAGGCCGTGACTGTGCATGTGTTCTCCGCAATTATACATCAGCTGGTAGCTTGGCATGGCGGGGACGACCGGTCCGCCGGCACGCTTCTCTCCGGACATCTTCTGGATCAGACGATTTCTTTCCATGGCGACCTGACGGCGCATTTCAGCATCCTTTTGACGATCGAAATACACGATGCCGTCTACGATCGTATGTTCTGCTTTTGCGTAGATGCTTAACGGATGGTCGCTCCAAACAACCAGGTCAGCGTCCTTGCCGGGCTTGATGCTGCCTACTTTATCATCCACATGGAGCATTTTTGCCGGATTGATCGTGACCATGTTCAGTGCTTCGATTTCGCTCACACCTCCATATTTCACGATCTTGGCGGCTTCCTGATTCAGGCGGCGAGCCATTTCTGCGTCATCGGAGTTGATGGCGACGTTCAGGCCCACTTTCTGCATGATGGCTGCGTTGTAAGGGATCGCGTGCTCAACTTCCATTTTGTAGGCCCACCAGTCGGAGAAGGTGGAGGCGGCGGCGCCATGGGCTTTCATCTTGTCAGCCACTTTGTACCCTTCGAGGATATGGGTGAAGGTATTGAAGGTGAAGCCCATCCGCTCGCCTACTTTCATGGCGGCGTTTATCTCGCTCTGCACATAAGAGTGGCAGGTGATGAAGCGCTGGCGGTTCATGATCTCCACAAGGGCATCCAGTTCCAGATCCCGGCGTATGGTGCGGAAGGGATCAACCGTCACACCTTTCTTCGCCGGCTGTGCGGCTGCGGCTGCTTTTTTGAGGGATGCTTCGTAGATTTTAGCACGCTGGAAGGCATCGGTCAGCACCTGCTCCACGCCCATCCGGCTATCCGGGAATCTTGGGTTACCCTGACTTGAGGAACTGCGTTTTACATTCTCTCCGAGCGCGAATTTGATGAAGCCGGGTGCTCCTGCAAATTTCAGTTCATCGTCATTGGCACCCCACCGCAGTTTGATCAGTTGTGTTTGTCCACCAATGGTATTGGCGCTTCCGTGCAGGATATGGGAGGTCGTGACACCTCCGCTGAGCTGGCGGTAGATATTGATATCATCCGGATTGAGGTTGTCTGCAATGCGGACTTCGGATGTAACGGATTGCCCGCCTTCATTGATGGAGGCTGCGGCGATATGTGAATGCTCGTCGATCAATCCCGCGGTGACATGTTTACCGGTACCGTCGATCACTTTGGCGGAGGGGTCGCTGAGTCCCTTGCCAACCTGTGCGATCTTTCCGTTCTTGACGAGTACGTCTGTGTTCTCGAGTTTACCTTGTGCATCACTTGTCCACACGGTTGCGTTACGGATCAGCAGGTCTTGTGCGGCGGGTTTTTCCGTCCATCCGTAAGGAAGGAACGGATAGTTTACCTGCCCGAGCCGTGGTGCCGGTTTCTTTTTAACAGAATCGATCTTCGCCACGGCAGCAGTTTGAAGGGCCGCCGTCCAGGTGACCTTATTGCCGGCAGAATCTTCTCCATAGCCATTCCAGTCAGTTCCATTGCTGAAACCACTGAGGCGGAACTGCCCTTTGGCGCGCTTCTCGGGTGCGAAGCTGAGCTTCACCATCCTTCCGTCGTGACTGAAACGGGCGGTGAGGGTGTCCTTTCCGATCACACTGGCGGAGTTTCCGCTTTTCACATCAACGGTGTAGGACATCATGCCTTTGGAAGACTTCAACTGGAGGGTATAGGATCCTTTGATATCAAGCCATACATCTTCCTTTACTCCGTATTTGACACCCTGTACCCAGTTCTGAAGGATCTGGCTGCCCTCCTGGAAAACAGGACCGGATGTGATGATGAAATTGGCATGTTTGCCAGGATCGATGCTTCCTACCTGGTCGAAGACGCCCAGGAGCTTGGCCGGAACGGCGGTCAGGGCATCAATCGCGGCAGCTTCCGTCAAGCCATGGTCGAGCGCCTTCCGCAGTCCTGACATAAAGGAGCGGTTATCGCGGAGATCGGCCGTGGTGAAGGTGAAAGGAATGCCTGCCTTTTCAAAAACGGCAGGGTTGGTAGGTGCGAGTTCCCAGTGCTTCATATCCGCCAGCGAAACAAATCTTGCATCGTTGGGATCATCCACATCCATGGTGGCGGGATAATTGAGCGGGAGGATGAAGGCCGCCTTTGTGGCTTTCATCTCAGCAATCCGCTGATACTCATTACCGCCGGCCTTGATGATATATTGTACACCGAATTCATCTCCGATGCGGTCGGCCCGGAGGACATTCCATTTGTCACCCGCTTCAAAGATCTGAGGCAGTCCCTGAAGCGCGTTCCACGACTGCAGGGTGATGTTCACGCCTTCGGAGGATGGGTTGTTTTTATACCAGGCAGCATCGATATAGGTTTGACGCAAGAGCGTAATCACTCCCATCATCGAACTTGGATAACTCTGCATGCTGCTTCCTTTGTTGAAGGAATAGTGTGCAGAAGCCTTCTCCTTGATAATAACGAGGTTTTCCTTTTGATTGGCCAGGGTCACCAACACACCGGATCCACGGGCGATACCGTCTTTGTGGTGCGTGAGTACGGTGCCGAAACCTATCTCCCGGAGCGATTTGGCACGGGCTTCGTCTACGTTGAATACTTTGGCTCCTTCAATGTCGGTGCGGATGGCCTGATTCCAGCCAAAAGCTCCTTTTTGATTGGAGTTGAGTTGTGGCGGGGCATTGAAGTTGAAGCCACCCATACCTCGCTGGTTTGAAGTGATCCCGTAATCCGCATAGAGATCGATGAAAGAAGGATAAATGTATTTACCCTTGCAATCGATGACGAGAGCATCTGTAGGTATCGCGATCTGACTACCCACGGCTGTGATCCGCCCTTTGCGCACCAGCAGCGTTGCATCCTGGAGGGGCGTCTTTCCGTCTCGCATGACGGTGGCATG
>JBEEMB010000136.1:0-2679 GCA_041167815.1 Bacteroidota bacterium
GCAGGACGGTTCAACAGGAAACGCTTCCAGTCGGTATCCTCCTGACGGATTTTCTTGAGGAGATCAGGTCTGCGCCAGCGACCGGGCTGGTTCACATTCCAGGTGAGTTCCACCATGGTGATGTTGCCGAAACCGCCTTTCTTGATATAATCGGCGGCGGCCCAGTAGTTCTCGCCGCTGCGACGCTGCGAGCCCACCTGCACGATGCGCTTGGATTCCTTCACAGCCTTGAGGGCCGCACGATTATCTGCCATCGTTTCGGCGAAGGGCTTCTCGACATAAGCGTCGCGACCAGCCTTGACGGCTTCTATGCAATGAAGTGCATGCTGGAAATCCGCCGTGCTGACGATCACCGCATCCACATCCTTCATGGCGTAGAGCGCATCGTTGTTGACACATGTCTTGATATCATGTCCCAGCTTGGCACTGAGTTGTGCCTTACCCTCCTCCCGACGCACCGACCAGATATCGGATACGGCAATGATATCGAAATTCAGTTCCTTTTGATGATTCATGAAGGATGGCAGCAGGGAGGAACGGAAACGATCGGAAAACCCGACGATTCCCACGTTCACCCGGTCATTGGCCCCGAGTATCCTTCCGTATGACTTGGCTGACATACCGAGGGCGCCCACATAGGTGGCTGCGGCGGCCTTGACGGTTTGTCCAATAAATTTTCTTCTGCTTGGCATGGCTTTGATATTTTCTCTGGGGATGATTACTTCAGTTCACGAATCTTGAGAGAGCGGAATTCTACCTTGTCGCCATGGTCCTGCAAGAGGATGCGACCTTCCTTGGCCATACCGAATTCCTTCCATTTCTCATACTTGCTTCGGGCGACCAGTGCTTTGTACATCTGATTGCCGCGATCGTATTCCACTACGCGGTAACCGTTGAGGATGTGCTCTACGTGGTTGTCGGGCCGCACGCGGATCATACCGCGGTTCCACTCACCGATCTTGCGGAGGGCCTGTTTATTTTTTTCAGCGGGGATCAGATCGTAAAGTGAACCGAGGGTTCGGTTACCGGCCGTGCCCATCTTGGCATCTGGGTGCTTGTCGTCATCGAGCACCTGGAATTCAAGTCCAATGGCAGAAGCGCCACTGTTCTCAGCTTCGGTTACAAAATACTTTACACCACTGTTGGCCCCTTCCGTCAGGCGGAATTCAAACTGGAGTTCGAAGGCACCATACTTTTTCTCGGTGACGATATCTCCACCATTCTTGGATTCTGCGCCGCCGGAGGGCTGTACGCGGAGCACGCCATTGTCGATCTCCCAGCCTTTCTCGGGAAAGCCGGTTTTATGGGCACCGCGCCATCCGGCGGTGGTCTTTCCATCCCACAGCAGATACATGCCCTGGCGTTTCTCTGCCTCAGACACCATGTTCTTGTTGAGGTTTACGATGAAAACACCGGGATCCTTGGAGAATTTCACGTTCTGGGTCTGGATGCGGATGTTCCGCCATTTGATCTGCTTGCCGACATCTTCCGGCTTGTAGACCTGATGCACCTGCAGGGCGATAAAACCTTTGGTATCGAGGGTATCCACCAGATGCGCAGCGGCCACACCGTTTACGAAAGTGCGGACTTCCTTACCGATGCACTCGATACGGTAGTGGTTCCATCCGGCCTTCTTGTAGGCCTTTCCTGCGGAGGGGTTGTACTCGAGGGAATAAAGCCAGGCGCGACGGGCTTCATCATAAATACCACCGGACCATGCACGGGCGGATGGATCTATCTCCATCTGATATCCGTGTACCCGGCCATTGTTGTATTCCGGCTTGCTTTCGCTGCGGAACTGGATGCCGAAGTTCATGGTGCTGTCGGCCTGGAATTCGAGTTCGAGGATGAAATCCTGATAGTCCTTGTCCGTCGCCAGGAACGAGTTAGGCTCCTTCGGGACGGCAGTTCCGACGATCACACCGTTCACCACCTCATATTTTGCATTCCCGTTGAGCTGTTTCCAGCCCTTCAGATCCTTTCCGTTAAAGAGGGATACCCATTGTGCCTGAGACGACAGCGCCAGGAACAAGGACAACGCCAGTGCGAGTCTTTTCATGTTGGATGATAATTTTTGTGGAAATTAGGGAATAAGACGGGAAGGGCAAAGGGGGATGGGAGGAGCGGAGCGAAAATATCAGAAAACGATTTCGTTGTTTAAGGAACAAATTTCAACAGCATTTCGATAGTGGGTATTCTTCGCTGAGGAGATGAAAGCGAATGATAATTAATATCGGTTGCTTAGATCAAACTTACATATGATATGCTCATCATTGAATGTTCACCTTTTGCTTTTCATATTCATTATGGATGACGATCACCAACAACCCAAACAGCACGGCGGTAATGATCAATAGATTATTAATGATTCCGTCAACGGAGAAAGAGATTCTCAGCAGTATGGTCGAAATGATGAAGCCGGAATTTCTGATGACCCGATGAAATTTATCCGTATGAAAAAAAGAGAATAACAACAGGAAAACATCTGTGATGATGAGGATGGCAAAGAACTGCTCGAAGAAGATATTATTGATATTCTTGAAGTTCACCGCATTGGGCGTACCAGGGTTCCAGACATCCATCATCCAATGATATAGTGAGTAGATCGAGACGATCAAGAGCTTGGGCACCAAGGGCACTGCAATGCCTTTTTTGACAAGGATGAACCGCGATATCTGC
>JBEEMB010000182.1:0-3012 GCA_041167815.1 Bacteroidota bacterium
ATCCAGTTATTACCGGTGAATGATACGCATGTGACCGGAACCTGGGTGGATTCATATCCCTATTCAGCCATCTCTGCCTTCGCCCTACATCCGCTGTATTTGAATCTGGAGGAAGCAGCGGGGGACGCTCATTCGCATTTACTTGTTGGATACGCTGAAGAGCGTGCACGTCTCAATGCCCTTCAGGATGTCGATTATGAAGCTGTCATGCGATACAAGCTGGATAAGATATCGCTCTTGTATAATACAGCCTCCAAATCCGTCTTCGACAGTGATGAATACAAAGCGTTTTACAGGGATAATGAGTATTGGCTTGCACCTTATGCTGCATTTTGCTATCTGAGGGATAAATATGGAAGTCCGTACCCGGCAGATTGGGAATCAGATGCCACATACGATGCTGGAAACGTTTCTAAATTATGCCGACCCGGAAGCCAGACTTTCAAAAAAACCGGGTTGTATCTTTTCACACAGTATCTGTTGCACAGGCAGCTGAGTCATGCTCATGATGAAGCCAATCGTGAGGGAATCATTCTGAAGGGAGATATTCCTATCGGAGTAAATCGACACGGCGTAGAAGCATGGATGGAACCGGGCTTGTTCGATCTGTCCATGCAGGCTGGAGCACCTCCTGATGATTTTGCCATAAAGGGGCAAAATTGGGGGTTCCCTACCTATCAATGGCCAAGTATGGAGCAGGATGGCTATGGTTGGTGGAAACGTCGGTTCACTCAAATGAGCAGATATTTCGACGCATTCCGGATCGATCATATCCTTGGATTCTTCAGGATCTGGTCTATTCCACTTGATTCGGTCGAAGGTATCATGGGGCGATTTGTCCCGGCCATTCCGGTCGGTTTGCATGAGTTTGCAGAACGGGGTATCCAATTTGATATTTCACGTTTTTGTGATCCATACATCACAGACACTGTTCTTTGGGAGATGTTTGGTCAGGACGTAACATTATTCAGTCCTTTTCTGAAGGAGTTGGGAGATGGGCGTTATCGATTGTTAGAAGAGGTGGCCACCCAACGTAAGGTTCAAGGGGTGATCAAAGGGGATGATATTCAATCCATTCGGATTCGTCAGGGGCTGTTTGACCTCATCTCCAATGTATTGATGTTTGAAGAGCCTGCTTCACAAGGGAATGCTTTTCATTTTAGGTTCAATATTCATCAAACGCTTTCTTTCAAACATTTGGAGGAGTCTGAAAAGGAAGCGGTGAGGGCGCTATATGTAGATTACTTCTTTCACCGCCAGGACTTGGCTTGGAAAAGGGCCGCGTTTCGCAAGCTTCCCGCATTGAAGAAATGTACGGATATGTTGATCTGTGGGGAGGATCTCGGTTTGGTACCGGGTTGTGTTCCGGAGGTCATGACAGAATTGGGCATTTTAAGCATGGAGGTTCAACGAATGCCTAAAAAAACGGGGCAGGAGTTTTTTAATCCTTCACATGCGCCCTATCTCTCCGTGGTTACCCCATCTTCACACGACATGAGCACGATAAGGGGTTGGTGGAATGAAGATCAGGAAAGAAATCAACGTTTCTTTTTGCATGAGCTGGGGCAATATGCCCATCCTCCTGCTGATTGTGAGCCATGGATTGTTCGGAACATCATCAGGCAGCATTTGAGTGCTCCGGCCATGTGGGCTGTGTTTCAGATACAAGACTTACTTGCCATGAGTGTGGATTTACGTCAAGCTGATGCTGCAAGTGAGCGAATCAATGAGCCATCCAATCCAACACATTACTGGAGATACAGAATGCCTTTGTCCCTTGAGGAGCTGATGACCTCGTATGCTTTCAATGAGATGCTGTCTGACATGCTATTGGATAGTGCACGTAAACACTGATGTTATGAAGATCAGATATGCTGCGATAGAACTGCCTTTCATCCATCCATTTACGATTTCGAAGGGGACCAAAACCCATCAACCGACCTTCGTGGTTGAGTTGGAATGGAACGGCTTCAAAGGCGTTGGGGAAGCCCCGGCTATATCCTATTATCATATTCCTGTCGCTAAAATGATCGAAGACCTAGAACGTAAACGTTTGATGGTTGAACGTTTTGCGCTTACCGATCCCGAAAGATTCTGGCATTTCCTACACCATTTGTTTCCAGATAATTCCTTTCTGGTTTGTGCATTGGATATGGCCGGCTGGGATTTGATGGGTAAACTGAGGAAGATGCCTTTGCATCGAATGTGGGGCCTTGATATGTCGTCCGCCCCACTGACAGATTATACCATCGGCTTGGACACACCTGAAAATATGGCTCAAAAAGTCAGGGACTTACCTTGGCCTCTATACAAAATCAAGGCGGGCTCGGAAGGAGACCTTGATCGATTGCATGCGATCAGGCAGGAGACCAATGCCCCGATCAGAGTAGATGCCAATGCTGGTTGGACGTTTGAGGAAGCGGTTAAAAAAATTCCTGCGTATCAGGACGCCGGCGTTGAGTTCATTGAGCAGCCGCTTGCTAAGGACGATTTGGAAGGAATGAAAAAGCTACATGCTATATCTCAAGTTCCGTTGTTGGCGGATGAAAGTTGTGTTTCTGAAGAGGATGTAAAAAAATGCCATGGTTTATTTCATGGCATCAATATCAAATTGACCAAATGTGGTGGCATCACCCCCGCGCGTCGAATGCTCAAGCAGGCCCGGGCAATGGGTTTATCTACCATGCTTGGTTGTATGAATGAGAGTTCGATCGGTACAGCCGCCCTGGTACACCTTTCTCCGATGGCAGATTTTCTGGATGCTGACGGACCAATCTTACTGGCTAAAGATACAGCAGCTGGTCTTACCTATGATTTCGGTAAAATACTATTGACCGATAAGCCTGGTCTGGGAATCGATTTGCAGATTAATCTCTGAATTCTTAAATTTGCACACTCCGCTCGGGATGTAGCGCAGCCCGGTAGCGCGCTTCGTTCGGGACGAAGAGGCCGCTGGTTCGAATCCAGTCATCCCGACAGCACAGAGCACCGAAACCCGGTGCTTTTTTATTT
>JBEEMB010000284.1:0-4841 GCA_041167815.1 Bacteroidota bacterium
GACCGATATAATGTGAACCATATCTACAGAGGGTGTCCAGATCCGAAGCAGGGAAAAACCCTTTGTCCGCCAGCACCACGAACAAAGCTTCGACGCAGTGGCCCTTGCTCTGGATATAACGGTCACGGTTAACCGAAGAAAAGTCATCAGCTGAAACGCGTAACACCCGGTTATACAGGACATTCAATATGTCAATGCAAGAGAGGCTTCCACCCGTATGACCGGCACCGGCCTTGTAGATGATCGACAACAGATGCCTTCGGTAATGCGCAGACCTTTCGATGAGTTGTTCAACATGCATCATCTTCGGTTATGCGTGATGGTAAGTCTCCCAGCCGAGATAGTTGGAGAAGGCCTCTTTCAGGATGCCCGCCGTTTTACTGGCATTCATCACCACATGATGCTCGAAGCCGTTGCGGCAAACGTACTGCATCAGTCCCTGCATGTCGCGGATCTGCGCCACGGCTCTGTTTCCGAAGGTTTCCAACGGATCATCGGTGAGCTCCCCTTCACCTATGTAGGCCTTGATGACACCCTTGCAATCGTCGGTACTGATGCGGCCAAAAGTCAGTGGCATCGCGGGTGTCCGGCCGTCCAATGCGCCGAAGGTATTCTCCGTGCCGACGCTGGTCCCCAGGATCGGCGCTGTCGAAATCGTGATATCCGGCAGGAATGATTTTGCCCAATTGCCGCAATGGAACAACACACATTTACTTTCATCATCCGCATAATTGTTGTTCCAGTCGACCAGCGCCGAAGGCGTCCCGCTGGCCAGCTGCATCGCGTACATGCTCAGCGTGCCCGTCACATCCACTTCACAGGCGGAGGGCAGCATGTTCTCGCTCATCATACTCATATTGGTGCAGACATTGCAACCGTAGTTCTTCTGCAGCGAGGTCCAGCATTGGATGGCCGTGGCATCCAGCGCGTGCTCCTGCATGAAATCGGCAAGGACCACGTCCAGCTTGGCGATCTGCACAAGCCTGTCCGGAGGCGTCGCGCCGGTGGCGGTGTAGGCATGGATCTGCTCCAGCTTCGCCTTCACGGAGGCATCATCCGCCGTCAATTTATTGGCATTGCCAAGGATTTCGCTCAGGTCAACGGTAGTGACAGAAATACCATGCCGCTGCAGGATTTTCTCACTGTAGCGGACGGTGTTGAAGGCCCCGGGACGTGCCCCCACCGCACCGATGCGGACACTACGCATGCCTTTCACCACGCGGCAGACACCGAGAAAAGCCTCCAGATCGGACTTGAAGGAAGGATCCGTCGGATGCACCACATGCTTGGTGGTCAGCGAATATTTAATGCCGAACTGATAGAGGTTGTTGCAGACGGAGATCTTCCCGCACCACGCATCCCGGCGGTTCACGACGTCCATCCGACCCAGATCATCCGGATAACCCTGCACCAGCACCGGCACCTGAAGTCCGGATAACTTGATCGCTTCGGCCACGCCCTTCTCATCCCCGAAATTGGGGAGGACGACCAGGATCCCGTCAATAGCATCGGCATGCCGGCGAAAGAGGGCCGCACATTTCTGTGCCTCGGCGAAAGTCTCCACCCCGCCGAGCTTGGAATCGGCATCACTCAGGAGGACGGCATTGATGCCCATATCCTCGAAAAGGCTCAGGATTTCGATGCGGGCCGCTGCCACGAGTTTGTCGGGGAAGAAATCACGGTTACCGATGATCACCCCGAGGGTCTGTTTGGTCTGATGTTTCATGATATGTTGCTGAAATAGTTATGATGAAATGATTTGATGAGGTGAATGATCAATCGGCGATGATCAGTTCGATGTCGTTGTCCTTCATCACCTGCCGGTGCTTGGCATCAATGCCCGCATCGGTGATGATGTAATCAATAAGTGACAGGGCCCCCAGGCTCGCGAAGGCCGCCTTGCCCATCTTGGTGGAATCCGCCACCAGGTAGGTGGTGTCGGCCGCATCGATCATGGCTCGTTTCACCACCAGGTCGCTGATGCTCGGATAGGTCAGTCCCGCTTTCAGGGAAATGCCCGCTGTCGCCAGGAAGAGCTTCTGCACATGCAGCCCGCGGAAGAAATCCGCCGCCTTCTGTCCGGTGAGCGAAAGGGTCGGCGGCTTGAACTCTCCGCCGGTGACGATCACCTCGATCCCGGGTTCCGCCCCCAGGATCAGCGCGATGTTCACGGCATTGGTGATCACGGTCAAATGCCGCATCCCCCGTAATTTCTTGGCGATTTCGGTGGTGGTGGATCCGGCATCGAGGATGATCGTATCCCCCGGCTCGATGAAGTCCATGCACTTGGCCGCAATCAACGCCTTTTTGTCGAGATGGTCCTGATGCGCCAGCGAGATCGCCTGCACCTGATCCGGCATATCCTTCAGATAGGCCCCGCCGTGTTCACGGATCACCCATCCTTCCTTCTCCAGCTTCTCGAGATCCTGACGGATCGTGACTTCCGTGACCTTGAAGATCCTGGCCAGGTCCATCACCTTGGCCGACCCGTCCTCCCGTAACAACTCCAGTATCTTCTCCCGGCGGATGTGCGCAAGCATTTGAATTTGATTATTAAGATGAAAGTAAAGACAAACAATCAAAGATTTTCGAAAATTATAAAAAATATGAAATGCCTGATCCGCCATGTAATAATAGTCACCTGCGGAGCGGTTGATTTATCACACCTTTGTGTCAAACATCACGACATGCAGACGGTAAAACTCACGACGGCCGACTTCAAGGAGAAGGTCTTCAACTACGAGACGAATAAGGAATGGAATTACCTGGGCAGCACCCCGGCCATCATAGATTTTTACGCCGACTGGTGCGGTCCCTGTAAAGCAGTGGCCCCGGTGCTGGAAGAATTGGCAAAAGAATACGACGGGCGCCTCACCATTTATAAAGTGAATACGGATGTGGAGCAGGAGCTGGCGGCCGTCTTCGGCATCCAGAGCATCCCCACATTTCTGTTCATTCCGCAAACTGGTATGCCGATGATGCAGCCCGGTTCCTTCCCTAAAAAAGTGTTCAAGGAAGTGATCGAAGAACATCTGCTGCCAGCACCTGCAGCCGAATGATGAGGGATTGACATGCTTCGAAGGCTCCGGGAATAACCTTATTTTCGGAGCCTTATTCATTGTATATGATTCGTACCATTCTGCTGCTGACCCTCTCCAACATCTTCATGACCTTCGCCTGGTACGGCCACCTCAAGTTCAAGGATCTCCCCCTTTGGAAAGCCGTGCTGATCAGCTGGGGCATTGCCTTCCTCGAATACTGCCTCATGGTGCCTGCTAACAGATATGGAGCCGTCAGCGGCATGTCGGGCTTCCAACTGAAGATGACCCAGGAAGTGGTGACGCTGGTCGTCTTCACAGGCTTCGCCATCCTTTACCTGCGCGAGCCCTTTCACCCCAGATACCTGCTCAGCTTCGCCCTGCTGCTCGCTGCCGTTTATGTGATGTTCCGGAAATGAAGACATCAAAAAAGCCGATCTGAAGATCAGACCGGCTTTCGATTATTTTCGATTGCTTTCGGATTAAATCATCCCTCCCAAATCTCGTCTTTGCCGTCGAGCCAGCTTTTGACCAGTTCTGTGGTGATGGATTTGGGCCTTTCAAGCGGCATACCCAGTGCACGGTCCCAACAGAGACTGGCCAATACACCAAGGGCGCGGCTGACGCCAAACAGGACGGTATAGAATTCGTATTCCACCATGCCGTAATGCACGAGCAGGGCACCGCTATGGGCATCCACGTTCGGCCACGGGTTCTTGACCTTACCGAGTGAGCTCAGGATCGGCGGGACGACTTCATAGATGCGCCATACCGTGTTGACCAGGGCATCATCGGGCATGTGCTGACGGCCGAATTCCATTTGCGCCGTGAAGCGAGGGTCGGTTTTGCGGAGGACCGCATGACCGTAACCCGGCACCACCTTGCCTTCGCTGAGGGTCTTGCGGACATACTGCTCGATCTGTTCGCTTGAGGGCAGATCGACACCCAATTGCTCCCGCATTTCGAAGATCCACTTGATCACTTCCTGATTGGCCAGTCCGTGCAGCGGACCCGCCAAGCCGTTCATACCGGCGGCGAAACTGAGGAACGGATCACTCAGCGCTGAACCCACCAGGTGGGTTGTATGGGCCGATACATTACCGCCTTCATGGTCGGCATGGATCGTCATATATAGACGCATCAGTTCCTTGAATGACTCGTCGTCATATCCCATCATGTGAGCGAAAGTCCCCGACCAGTCGAGTAGTCCGTTGGGCTGTATATGATCGCCGTTGCGGTATTTCCGGCGATAGATATAGGCGGCGATCCGGGGCAGTCGTGCGATCAGATCCAGTGAGTCGTCGAAGGTCGCCTCCCAGTAATCTTTCTTCGACATCCCCTGTGCATACTTTTTGGCGAATGAACTTTCGATTTGCAGGGCCATGATCCCTACAACGAATTGCGTCATGGGATGGCTATGCACCGGGAGCGACTCAATTGTATCAAACACGTAGTTAGGGACATGGGACCTGCGCTGGAGTGTAGCGGTGACATGATTCACTTCGTCTTCCGTCGGCAAAGTTCCCAGTAACATCAAATAAAAGAGTCCTTCGGGCAATGGCTGACTTCCGCCTTTAACCTTCGGGAGACTTGCCTGCAACTCCGGAATCGAATATCCACGGAATCGGATGCCTTCATTGGCATCAAGGAGTGAAGTCTCCGAAACAAGTCCGGTGATACCACGCATCCCCTGATAGACCTGGGCCAGGGTGACCTCACCTATTTTTTTGTTTCCATGCGTTTTGATGATCTCTTTGATCTCTACGGATACCTCATCCGCTTTCTTCCTGAACCTTTCCTTGA
>JBEEMB010000309.1:0-2777 GCA_041167815.1 Bacteroidota bacterium
CCGCGATGACAGTGGGCGATGCCCTTCTTCACCATTTCGACATATCCGGCATCATCCGTGGAGGAAGTTTCCTCCCCTTCAAGTGAGAATGGATATTGTGGAACATCGCGTGAACCGATCAAACTCAGCAGCAGCGCGGATTCCGAAGGCATTCCTTCCATGCGGTTCTCGCAGAGGAACAGTTCATCCCGGAAATGATTAATGGCGATGACATATTGATATAGCCGATAACGCATGAGTGGGATCTCCGGCGCTTCCTCAAAGGCTTCAAGCCTGGTGGGCTCGAAGAATTTGACGGCATCATAACTCGTGTATCCATACAGCCCCTGAGCAAACTTCGCTTCCCGCTCGCCGGGCGTCATCTCGAATTGGTGCATGAAATCCCACAACATGGCGGGCACCTGGCGGGGATCAGTAATAGCCGTCACCTGTGGCTTCCCGCCGGGAAGCTTTGTCTCGATCTGGCGAAAATCACGTACTTCTGCTCCGCCGATAGCATTCACACAAATAAAGGAGTAACTGTTTTCCGCCGCACGATTGTCGGTGCTCTCCAGCAGGATGGTGTCGCGGAACCTGTCGCGTAACCTCAGATAAATACCCACCGGCGTATGGATGTCCGCCAGCATGCGGGTGACTTCCGTTCGAATGATGATCTTCTTCATGTGTCCGTTTGGATGGAAAAAGAAAAGGCCCCGTTACGAACGGGGCCCTGTTATATTGACAAATGACAATGACAGTACAGACCCCTTAAGAGTTTGCATGCCACCACCAATTGTTGTTGATCTTTGTCATATATCAAAGGTGTGATTTTTTTCGGATTGAAAAAAATAAATCCGAATTTGAACACCGCCAGTGCATTATGACATTTGCACAACAGGCCTCAAACCCAACGCCATATGACATCTGCAAAATCCGTAAGACTTCATTCCCTGGATGCCCTGCGGGGCTGGATCATGGTACTGCTGGCCCTGGAGGCTGCAGGCCTTTACGAATATCTCGAGCCGGTTACGGAAGGGTCTTTCTGGCACCCGCTGCTGGAACAGTTCTTCCATCATCCATGGAACGGATTGCGCTTCTGGGATCTCATTCAGCCCGGTTTCATGTTCATCGCAGGCGCTGCGATGGCCTTCTCCATCAAAAGACAACAGGATGAAGGCGCAACACGGGCACTAACGGGCACGCGTACCCTGAAACGCTCGGGATGGCTGTTCTTCTGGGGCGTGCTGATTTACGCGGTGAGGAAGGATGGCCTTTCCTTCGAACTTTGGAACGTACTTACCCAGCTCTCGTTCACGACGCTGGTGACCTGGTTGGTGATCGACTGGCGGTTCAAGCAACAACTCATATTTTGTGCCGGACTGTTGCTGCTGACCGAGATCCTGTATAGATTCACCGGCATCCCGGGATTCGATCAGCCCTTCACCGACCAACAGAATTTCGGCAACTGGATGGATTTGATGCTGATGGATAAGATCAACCGGGGCGGATGGGTGGCCATCAATGCCCTTCCGACCTCTGTGCATACGATCGCCGGGGCCATGGCCGGTAGATTCCTGATGTCTCGCCCGACCACCGTCAAGCCGCTGTTGCTCTGGGGTGCAGCTACACTGGCGGCCGGATTCATATTGGACTGGTCCAGCATCACACCGATCATCAAGCGCATCGCCACCACATCATTCACCCTGGCCTCACTGGGCTGGTGCCTGCTGGCCCTGGCCTTTTTTTATGACTGGATCGATCTGCGCGGACATCACCGTTATCTTTTCTTCGTGACCGTCGTGGGAATGAACTCCATCTTCATCTACCTTTTCTTCGAGATCCCGGGTGGGAAATGGTTCAATGGTTATGTACAGAAGATCACGGACGGACTGCTATCGCATCTGTCATTATCACAGGATATGATGAACATCATCGCGTCATTGGTCATTTTCGGACTCGAATGGGGCATGTGCCTCTTCCTGTATCGGAAGAAGATCTTCTTCAAGCTCTGATGATCCATCAGTAAAAAGGCGAACGGATCATTTGATCACATGATCCGAACCCAGCTGCCAGCGCTGATCATAAAAACCTGTGGCCAGCAACGACTCTGCCCCCTTGCGGGTGATGTCTGCCCCGTGAATGATGAAGTCCGGGAAACCACTGCCACCAGCGAAATACTGGTTGGCATCCGCAGCACGCATCCCTTTGATGCCCGAGCCCCCGATGAGCGCGACGGATGTGAAGGGATCTTCAGGATTCGGCCAAACGTATGCTCCGGACAGATCATCGCCATCGAATACACGATTTCCGACATAGGCCCTGCCGCGCTCGATGCGCACCGGAGAGGCCTTCATGAAACGAGGATAAAGCGCGTTGGTCGTGGCATTGCCGTATAATACCAGTCCGCGTCCCTTGTGCATCACCTCATCATATTGGATATCAGAAATGATATCCACGGCGCCATTACCCCGATAGTACCAACTCTCCGCATCAAAGCGCGCCTTCTGCTCGGCCCATTTGTTTTCCTCAGGCGTGCCTTTCGTTCCATACACGAATATCATACGATGTCGAAACGCATCTTTTAATCCACCACCCCGGGAAACACCCTTCTCCTCAATGGTTGGGAGTGATCCGACCGACCAGGCTCCGTCTTTTTTTGAGAGGATGATTTCACTTGAAGGATCACTAACGGTCATGGATAACCGGGATTTGTCGATCTCCAGGGTGATGGCGTCCCCGGATTTGAAGGCATCCGGACGGATAGTTAATACAGAGCAGTTTTCGGTTGTGCCGATGAT
>JBEEMB010000335.1:0-4404 GCA_041167815.1 Bacteroidota bacterium
AATGCCATAGCTCACCGCCACTTCATTCTTCCAGTACTTAAGGTCAGAAACCTGTGTCCAGGTCAGTTTGTCATCATGAATGGCCTTCATCCAGCGCTCCTTTCCGGTGGGCTGGTCCAACGACACACCCAACACGTCAAATCCCTTGTCTTTGTATTTCTGCCAGGCGGCGACCACATTCGGGTTCTCCTGACGGCAGGGTCCGCACCAGGAAGCCCAGAAGTCAATCAACAGGTATTTTCCCCGGAAAGAAGAAAGGGCTACTGGATTTCCGAGGGTGTCGTTTTGAGTGAAATTTGGCGCCACACTGCCAATTCCGACTTGTTTGGCCTTCTGGATCCGGGCGGCCATTTCCAAACCGGACTGGCTGTTTCTGGCAGTCTCAGACAATCGGAGGAATACGGGCTCCACTTCAGCAGGATTGATATCCCAACCGGCAAAATTTCGGAAGGCATACATAGCGATGGGGGAACCTGTATTTGCGGATAAGAACGATTTATAGGCTAAACGAATCTCATCCTGCAGCGTATCAGCTTTGGCATCCAGGCGTTTCATGGTTTCCTCGTCCTTTTTGGTGCGGGCCTCCATGTATGCTGTGCTCAGCTGCGACATTTGATCGTTCAACGGCTTCAATCCTTTGAGCAGCACCCGATAATCCTTGTCAGATCGTGATCCTGTCACCACTGCGTTGGAAAAAGAATCCTTGCTGGCTACTTTGATCTTCGCATTTTCGATAAAAAGCTGAAAGGCATCCCGACGAACAGAGAAAGCCTTAGTGCTTTTGGCATCTGCGGCCTCCTTGTATTTCACCCGAAGGCTGGCCAGCAGGGGCTCTTTTAGAGTCCCTTTGAAGGCGTATTTACCATCTTGTATGACCGTGCTGTCGGTACGCATCGCCCCGTCCATGGCATAAGACAAGAATATCTTATCCAAAGGTGCATTGCTATTTGAAACAGAACCGCTGATCTCAAAACCTGATTGAGCGATGGCAAAATGACTGAAGATGGTCATGGCCAGAAGCATGTACTTTCTCATGTTGGATGGGGTTAATGACATCTGTAAATTACGAAAGGATCCTGAACGGCAAACAGCACATTGGGTATGATATAAATTCGTGGATTAAAGAATCTTCCTGATCTTTCGGGCGTTGGCTTCCGCATATCGCATCATCCCGATATCATTTGGATGCGTACCATCCACCGTACAATCCTGATCGAATCCAATCTCTTTCGCCGTCAGCAGATAAAGTCCTTTCACTCCCTCTTTCACCATCTTTGCATGGATATCAGCCATCACGCGGCTGCAGTCGTCGTAACGCTTCACAAGTCCAGCGTCCAGATTCGATCCTGTGATTCCGCAGCAATGTTCTGTCAACAAGATGGGTACTCCGGGATGGGCTTCCCGCAGGCTTTGTACAGCTTGACGTGTGCGCCGTTCAACTTCCTCCGGCGGAAACTTCAATCTGTCCACCAGGTTCGGCATGCAATCGAGGATGTAGAGTTTCGCGTCGATCTTCGCCATGGCATCGATGAGCGGTTTTTCCAGCTGTCCGTTTCCGGAGAACCCAAGATTGATGATGTTGTCTGACCTCATACGTCCGAGGATGGATGTCCAGGCCAGTCCCGGACGTGATGCGCATCCCCCCTGCATGATGGATGTGCCATAGGCGACGATAGGCTTCTCCCGGCTGAACGGTAAAAATTGAAATCCCTTCGAATCAGCGGCAAACTGCATCCAGGTGACGGTGTTATACAACGGAAGATAGAGTCTGTATTCTGTTTCAATGCCGGCAGTGGCCAGTCCCGTCCATGTATAATCAATCGTATCGCCGAACCGGTAGCCCGCCCGGGCCCATGTCCATTGTCCATCCGCTCCCCGCGCGTATAGATCCAGTCCGCTCACACCTGTGGCAGGCATGTGGGGCATGGCCTTCTCCCCTTTCACCCCGTAGCGCACCTGGATGCGGGCAGCATCGGTCCGGAACGAGATATACAAACCGGCGGCATTTCGGCTGAGCGACCAAACAGCGCTTCGCACCTGCTGTTCAGCATATCCGGGCAGCCGGTCGTACGGATTGGCCATTCCTTCCTGCCAGCCCCTCCCATCAACGACAGGATAGCCGGCATCGAGGGGATTCATCCAGTGCGGCCCCTGAGTCTGTGCGCAGACAGACAGGGAGCTGGAGATGGCCAACCAGAGACAGGCTAGTCGGTAGATGACGGCGTGCCAATTAGTATATCGCATGATTGAATATACGAAAGGATGGTCAGAAGTTATCTTCACCCTGTACCACGATCGTTGGGCACTTTGTCATTTGCAGGATGAACACCCGAAGCCAACATGTAAACTCATCGTCGGGTATCCTCAAGTTTCCAGTTAGACTAACGATGCAATTTCCGATCCTTCAATTCTTTGCGGATCAACATCAACTCCCGACCCGTTTGTCCGGCCACAGAAGTGTTTTCCTGCGCACGTCTCATAAGATAAGGTATGACATCCCTGATCGGACCGAAAGGCAGATACTTGCTCACGCCAAAGCCGGCAGCTGCCAGATTGAAGGTGATGTGGTCGCTCATCCCGAACAGTTGCGAAAAATGGATATGAGGATGATTGGGGGGAAGTCCACGCTCCTGCAGCAGCCGGGTAGCCAGCAGGTTGCTGTTTTCATTATGAGATGCGACGATGACGGATACCCGATCGATCCGATCTATGCAAATACGGATCGCCTCGTCGAAATCACGATCAGTCGATGATTTGTCCACTTGGATGGGAGAAGTATATCCCATGGAAACAGCCCGTCCGCGCTCCTTCTCCATATATGCTCCACGCACCAGCTTGATCCCCAGCACGAATCCACGAAGATCAGCCGCCTCGACTGAGTCGCGCACAAACGATAACCGATCATGACGGTAAAGCTGCGCCGTATTGAAAACCACTGCTTTTTTTCGGTTATGGATGTCCATCATCCGAATGGCCAGCACATCCACCGGATCCTGTATCCAGGTTTCCTCGGCGTCGATCAATACCCCGACGCCGCGCATTGCTGCAGTATGACAGATGGCGTCCATCCGCTCATACACCCGCTGCCATTCCGAACGCTCTTCATCAGGCAAGGATGCCAGTGCCGCATCGAAACGCTTCATGAGTGATCCGGGTTGAGCGTCGATGGACCGATCCAATTTTTCCAGCAACCCAAACCGGGAAATACCGGTTACTTTGATGCTGATAAATGGTATATTAGATTGACTGGCAGCATATTCCACCACACGGATGAATTCATCCCTGGCATGATCGAATGCTTGCTCGGAACTCTCCCCTCCTTCCACGCCATAATCCAGGATCACCCGAACGTGATGTTTACCCAACATCACCACCACCGGTGCGGTATCTTCCAGGGTCTCTCCCCCGACAAATTGCTCGAAGATCGTTTTTCTGATGAGGCCAAGGATGGGCAATTTCATGCGCAGTGCCCACTGTGTAAGGGTTATCCCGGCTTTCACCAGCCATGGGTATGACATGGCGCTGAAGAGAATATTTGCTTTGTTTAGCCCGCTGTCTGATTTGTAAATGAAAGCGTTATGCGTATTATCTAACTTGATTTCGAAAGAAGAGTTATCCATACGGCAACGATTTAACGCGCAAAGATAGACGGTTTGATGACACTTTTACCCCCAAAAACCGGGTGCCCGTACATCCAACTCTTGGAGCGTTCCCAACTCTTGGAGAGTCCCTAACTCTTGGAGCGTTCGGTGCCTATTGAAAAAACAATCAATCATTGTATCTTAACCATGAATATGATGTATATAATTGCAAAATGAAAACAATCCTGAACAGTTTGCTGAAATTAGCCGGCTTCAAAAAAAAAGATGAACGCGAAAATCCGGTCTGGTCAGACCTCGGCATGACCACCTGCGAAGAACGCGCCTGGTGGATGGATTACACCAGCAATACTTATGAAGGCAAAGGCGCCATAGTAGACCTGGGTTCATGGTTTGGATCGACTGCCTGCGCATTGGCGGAGGGTCTCCGTTCCAACAAGAATCAGCACGCCCGAAATCAGCCAATACACGCCATCGACCTGTTCGTTTGGCATCCATGGATGGATGTATGCGTGGTCGGAACGCCATTCGAAGGAAAATTAAAGGCCGGCGACGACTTCATGCATATTTTTCATCAACAGACAAAAAGATATGGTAATCAGATCATTGGCATAAAAGAAGATCTTAATAAATATATATGGAACGGGGGCAGAATTGAATTCTTGTTGATCGATGCCATGAAGTCATGGGGACTTGCCAATCGTATTATTGAGCAATACTACACGCACCTGATACCCGGCACATCGTTCATACTCCAGCAGGATTTTGCTCACTTCTACGCCTATTGGATCCACCTGATCCAGTA
>JBEEMB010000141.1:0-4197 GCA_041167815.1 Bacteroidota bacterium
AACAGGAATTTTTTCACTTCCGGCGGAAAGGTGGCCAACGCATCCAGGACACGTTGTTTGTATGATTGGATCACAGACATGAGGTACAATGATTCTTACAAAGGTAATATCAAAGCAGGGATGCCACCTTCTCCATTTCAGACACCGTGCCGATGCTTAGTCGCAGCCAGGTACTGTTCTGCTCGAAACTGCGGGCCCCGATGATGTTGGCCGCCGTGAGCAGTTCTGGAATTGATTTGGCATATGGCTTGTTATCGAAATAGACGAAACTGGTCACTGATGGGATAAATGGGATTCCAGCCTTGTCAAATGCCTTGTACAGGACGTCTTTGGCCAATTTATTCTGTTGTTGGACCTTCTTTACGAATTCGAGGTCCTTCATGGCAGCCATGGCACCAGTCATGGATACGGCTGAAGGTCCGGCATTCGCCCACGCCTGGAATTCATTGAGCTGCTTGATGGTTGCGGGTTGAGCAAGGGCATACCCTACACGTGCACCGGCCATCCCATACACTTTGGAAAAGGTCTTGGCGATGATCAGGTTGGGATATTTATCTATGAGGTGGGACATGGATGGACTGTCGTAATATTCGGTATATGCTTCATCCATCAGCAGGATCCGATCCGGACCGAGTTTCTGTACGAACGTCTCCAACTCAGTCTTTGTCGCCGTCGTTCCAGTCGGGTTGTTAGGATTGCACAAGTAGACCATCCGGGTATCTCCATCCACGGTATCGAGGATACGCTGCAAATCATTATGCTTCGTGGCCGTCA
This sequence comes from Bacteroidota bacterium, assembly GCA_041167815.1. Classification (GTDB taxonomy): domain Bacteria; phylum Bacteroidota; class Bacteroidia; order Chitinophagales; family Chitinophagaceae; genus Pollutibacter. The sequence continues at coordinate 775 of JBEEMB010000141.1, forward strand.
GTGGCACCAGTTTGGTGGCCAGGCCCATCTTACGCGCGGCAGGCATCCAAAGTTTGAATGTAGGTTCTGAAGCCACAAGATTACCCTTTCCGCGGGTGGCCCACAACGACACGAGTCCGAGCAGCTCTGATGAACCTGCCCCGAGGGTGATATGCTCTTTCGTATGCCCGGTGAGGTTGGCGATCTGTTCGCGCAGCACCCCGTTCATATCCCACTGATAACGGTTGGAGATGCTGACGGCTTCCATCATCGCCTTCAGTGCCATGGGAGAGGGACCATGCGGGTTTTCATTGGATCCGAGTCGGATTTGCGGACCGGGGGCTGAAAAACCGAAGTCGGATGATGACAAGGATTCGGCAAAGCTGTCGCGGGAGAATGCGAAAGCAGACATGGCGAGGGCGGAGCGGCGAAGGAGTTGACGGCGGTCCATGTTGACAGGTGTTTGTTAAACCGAGGAAGCCTGGCGTAGATCCAGGCTTCCTTCGAAAATATCAAAATGTGATTAGAACTTCAATGTGGTGGGCAGATACTTTCCGATCAGGTCCTCATAATAATTCTTCAATTCACTCCAAACCGGCACTTCAGGGTTCTTGGAATAGAGATCATAAGGATTGAAGAGCTTCACCCACTTCAGCATCTCACGATCATGGTCGTCGAGCAGGTAGCCATAGTCACCTTCCCGATGCCAGGAATAGAAAGAATGGTAGCGAAGCATATACAGTCCCGGCTCGGGGATATGATCCTTCATCATCTGGTAAACGTACTCATCATGTCCCCATGACATATGCACGTTGCGGAGGCCGCATCCTTCCGTGTAAATACCCAGCTTCGTATTATAAGCCGGATTGTTGAAATCCGGGTTGTGCTGGAAGAACTCGGGATAAACGATTTTGTCGGAGTAAGCGCAGCCTACCGGGAAGGTATCTCCTACCACGGCCCACTGGGGCTCTCCGAACAGACAGAGCACTTTGCCCATGTCATGCATCAGACCGGTCAGCACCATCCAATCGGGGTGACCATCCTTTCGGATGGCCTCTGAGGTCTGCAGCAGATGCTGGAACTGGTCGAGGTCGGTATCGGGATCGGAATCGTCCACCAGTTGGTTGAGGAAGTCGAAGGCCGCCCATACAGGCATTTGCTTCTTGTCGAAAGACAGATACTGCCTTTGTTTTTCGCGTACGAAATCGTAGGTCTGGTATGTGTGATTCAGCCGATAGAACTCACGGACAGTGTCACGGGCGGGTTCTTCGTAATTACGGTATTCTCCGGTGGTTTTGGATGTGGCGATGGTATCAGGTTCGGGGTAACACTCCACGACAAAATCTTCCCAATCGTCCAGGCTCTTCAGGGGGTTGATCTCCGCTGCTGAAAAGGGCTGCAGGCTATCAGACATGGCAAACGGTTTATTGGTTAAATCTCTAGATATTTCAACTACAAAATAACAATTTTTTTTGCCGGGATGAAAACAATAATTTAGGTCGTCGTAACAAGATTGTTAGCCATTTCATCTTATCGCACATGAAGCTTCATGCCACCGATTATGCGGTGATCATCCTCTACTTCGCATTCGTCATCGCCGTAGGTTTTATCATCAAGAAAAAAATCCGTTCCAGCAACGATTTCCTGAACAGCGGACGAAATATTCCGCTTTGGATCACCAGCCTGGCCTTCATTTCCGCCAACCTCGGTGCCCAGGAAGTACTGGGCATGGTTGCCTCCGGCGCCAAATACGGGATCATGACGGTCCATTTCTACTGGGTGGGTGCCATCTTCGCGATGGTTTTCCTCGGGGTGTTCATGATGCCGTTTTACTATGGCAGTAAGGCTCGGAGCGTACCTGAATATCTGTCCCTGAGGTTCGATGAAAAAACACGCGGACTCAATGCGATCACTTTCGCCGGGATGACCGTTTTTTCCTCAGGCATTTCCCTCTTCGCGCTGGCGAAACTGCTCGAAATCACCCTGGCATGGGATTTCGATTTCTCGATCTGGGTGGCCGCCGGCATCGTAATGGCTTACACCTTCCTCGGCGGACTGACCAGCGCCGTGTACAACGAAGTGCTGCAGTTCTTTCTCATCGTCCTTGGGCTGTCGCCGCTCGTGATCGTTGGATTGCAGGAGGCCGGTGGCTGGGCAAATATCCAGGCACAACTGCAACCGCAGTACACGCATGCCTGGCAGTACATGGGCAGTGCCGACCAGAACAGCATGGGCATCAATGCCATCTCCCTGATATTCGGACTGGGCTTTGTGATGTCTTTCGGTTACTGGTGTACTGACTTCCTCGTGGTACAACGCGCCATGATCGCCCGGAATATGAATGAAGCACAACGGACGCCCATTATCGCGGCCATCCCCAAGATGCTGATGCCACTGATCGTTGTGCTGCCCGGCCTGATCGCCATCACGTTGATGACTCCGGCATTGCAATCCAAAGGATATTCCATCCCGACTGCTGCTGACGGCGGACTTGACTACACCATGACGCTCCCTTCACTGCTGGCGCACTACTATCCTTCGGGGCTCCTGGGTGTGGGTATCACCGCCCTGCTGGCTTCGTTCATGAGCGGTATGGCAGGCAACGTGACGGCGTTCAACTCGGTCTTCACTTTCGATATCTATCAGGCCTATTTCGTGAAAGGGAAAAGCGACAGGCATTATCTGATGGTCGGAAAAGGCATCACCGTGGTGGGCATCCTGATCTCCATTTTAACAGCATATGTTGCGCAGCAATTCAACAATATCAACGACTTCCTGCAACTGGTCTTCAGCTTCGTGAACGGCCCCTTGTTCGCGACGTTCGTGCTGGGTATGTTCTGGAAGCGGTCCACTGGACATGGGGCATTCTATGGACTCTTGCTGGGCACCCTTGCCGCCGCTGCCACGCATGGACTAACCATCGCGGAAGGTAAGGGCGGATGGATTTCCGAATCATTTGTGATCGGCAGTGGCATGGCACAGGCATTCGCCGTGGCCTCAGTATCTTTCATCGTCAACCTGGTTGTGACGATCGTCGTGAGCCTGATGACCGATCCGAAGCCGGATGAAGAACTCCGCGGACTGGTATGGTCGCTGACCGACAAGCCCAAGGTCGAAGGTCTGGCCTGGTATCGGAAAGCCTCCACCCTTGGACTGGTATTGATCATCCTCACCCTGGCACTGAACTTCCTGTTCTTCTGATCAAAAAATTACGTGTATGCAAGAGCGTTATACTAACCTTAGATTTATTATAGGACTGTTCTTTTTCCTGATGGCCGTACTGGTGCTTGTCGCCTGGTTTTCAGCCGATGGCGGAAAAGTAAAAATCAATCTGTATTCAGGGATTGCGTTCGCGGTGTTTGGGATGGCGATGATGTTTGGGAAGAAAGAAGCATGATCCCGGAGATCGGTAACAGCCCAATACAAGATTCCTCGGAGGCCTCG
>JBEEMB010000200.1:0-5136 GCA_041167815.1 Bacteroidota bacterium
CAGAGAAGGCATCCTGCATATTCGGAACGCCCTGCTCCGTCTTTGACACCACCCACCATTCAGGCGGTGTCGTTCCCAGGGCAAAGTAAAACATGACAAAAGCGTATCCGATCAATGCCACGGCGGTATAGGAGATCCGACGTACCGCCCGTGGACCATAATATTCATTGACGATGTCCGTGACCACGAATTCCAGCGGCCACAGCAACACACCGCAGGTCAACGCAAAAGACAATCCGGTTTCGCCAAACAGGGTGAAATTGACAGGATCCACCCCCAGCAGGGCTTCCAGCGAAAAGATCTTTCCGCCGATACATTCTGCGATGAGTGCGTTCGCAACAAAAAAAGCGGAGATGATGGTGAACAGCCGGGCAGGCTTGTTATCCATGAGTTGTTTGATCATTCGGGTTCTATTGTGCTGACAACTTACGGAGAATTTCGGGACAGCCGCATCCATTCAGAAAAAAATCCGGTTGAATTTTCATTTACATGCAACAGTCTGCGTAAACCCTTGTCTAAAGATTGTGATCAGACGACAATACACAGATATGTCCCAGGCTTCCCTTGAGGTTCAGTTCCGGGAAGCATATCACATGTATGCGAAGCGTCTGTTCAACACCGCCCTTCGCATCGTAACACGAACGGAGGATGCGGAAGATATCCTGCAAGAGTCATTCCTGGAAGCCTTCAGGAACCTGCAGACCTTCGAAGGACGGGCTTCCATGGGGAGCTGGCTGCACAGGATCGTGGTGAATCGGTCTGTGAACCTGCTGAAATCACGCAGAATTATCCTGACCGATCCGGCGCCCGATATGGCTGGAGATGATTACACAGACGATGATTTGGCCGATCTCACCTTGCAGGTTGAACAGATCAAAAAAGCCCTTGCGCAATTGCCAGATGGTTACCGGACCGTACTCACGCTGCATCTGTTCGAAGGATACGATCACGAAGAGATTGCCACCGTGCTGGGCATCGCGCCGGTCAGTGTACGCAGTCAGTATCATCGCGCCAGAAATTCCTTGTTAAAGATCATCCGTCAAACAACATAAATATGAAAGACCCACTGAAAATATTCATCGAGCATAATCGGGAAGCGTTTGATACGGAAACGCCGGCCATTCCCCTGCTGGAACGCACCGCTTCCATGCTAAAATCTGCACATCAACCCACTCCGTTGTCTGGCATACCTGTGTGGATCAAATGGTCGGTGGCTGCCAGCCTCATAGCAGCGATATCATATCTTGCGATACGCATGACTTCGCGTCCATTGGTAACAGAGCCGATGCCGCATACAATGAAGGAGATCCCTTTGATACAACCGGATCCATTGCTTCAACGCATCGATCCCGGATCGGCAAGGGAAATGCAACGCATGGCAAGGGAAGCGAGCCAACGGGAATCAGGCCTCGACCTGCTGAAAAAAGATGATCCCGCCTTATATCATCGCTTCCTGAACGACCTCGCTGAGCTGGACAGCGGCTACAACTCTTTACGGGAAATGCTTACCCAAACCCCAAATCATCAGCAATTGATCGAAGCCATGGAAACAAATCTGCTTACACGCCTGCAATTGCTGGAAAGACAGAACCAGGTGATACAGGACATTGAAAAAAATAAAAAACAAAGATTATGAGAATAGTAACACTAGCCCTGATGTTCACGGCCATCAGCCTGAACCTTTCCGCCGCTGAACGGTACGAGAAAGAACGCAACTGGACAAAGACGTACAAGCTGGCCTCTGTCTGGCAGATGGTAGCTACAGAGAACCGGCATGGCACCCTGAAGATCGAAACCTGGGATCGCAAGGAGGCGAAGATCGAAGTGGTCATTCGTGCAAATGCCGAAAAAGAATCAGATGTAGAATCACTGCTGTCCGTAGTGGACATCAAATCGGAAGAGACGGATCGTAAGATCAGCGCGGAGACCCGCATCACGGATAAAATCAAGTTCTATGGAAAGGGCAACAAACCGAAACATGCCATCACCATCGACATGACGATCACCCTGCCTGCCACTCAACCCCTCACGGCTGTGAACTCATTTGGTCCAATTGTGCTGGGAGACCATGAAGGTCCAGTGGATCTTACCAGCAAATTCGGAACGCTGAAGGCAGGAAGACTTTCACTCGTCACCAAAATCATGGTTGAATTCGGAGAAGCGGACCTGTCGAAGGTAAAGGGTGGTGACATAGAAATCAAGTTTTCAAAAGGGGAAATCCGACAGATGGAAGGAGACATCGACCTGAAAGTTTCCTTCTCAAAAGATGTGAAAGTGGGATTGACCAAAGAATTGAAAACGTTTGATCTGAAAGCCTCATACTCGGATGTCTATCTTGAAATGCCGGCCGGATTTGACGGAGACTTCGATGTGACAACCAAATTCGGCGACTTCAGAAACAGAACCAGGGTAGACATCAGAGAACAAACGGATGGTGAGAAAAGCAATATCCCCTCTTCTGTCAGATCGCACAGATATGTGGGAAAATCCGGCAATGGAGGCATCCCGGTGAAGGCTCGGACAGACTTTGGAGATATCATCCTGAAAGACAAAGTGACATCCGTATCCTTGTAATCCACCATCGAAATATAAATATAAAAAGGAGCCCGAATGTAGGGCTCCTTTTTTGCTTATGTGATGTTATATTTATCTGATTCGATTCACCTTACTTTAACTTCAAGAACTTCCTGATCGTAACGCCCTTTCTATCGGTGATCTTGAGAAAATAAACACCATTTTCGAGGTTCCCGATATTCATGACCGGTGAACTCAAGACATTTGATAGTAAGCGGACACCATTGACGTTATAAACATTCACAAAAGTCTTTGAAACAAAACCCTCGATGAATAAAAAATCCTTCGCCGGATTTGGATAAACTCTGATCGATGGGTTCTGATTGCTCGAAACAGAGGTCACACCCAGATCCTGTGTAACCAGGAGACTTTGTGGGACGAGGCCTGGTGATGATACCGTCACATTTGCGGTACGGGAGCCACTCGTCGTGTTTTGATCTGCAGTCAGCGTGATGGCGCTGTTACCGGACCCATTGGTCAGATTGGGCACCAGCCACGACTGGCTGCTGGAGACAGACCAACTTACATTTGACTGGACATCGAATACCTGCTTGCTGCCGGGTGCCGCCTCAATAGTCAACGCGTACTTGGACAGGCTCAACAGATTTGTGACGCTATTGATCTGATAAATATCATCAAAGTAAAATGTTGAATTATCCGTTCCGTTACCTACCGAACCAAAGTCGAACATCAATACAACTTTGTTATAAACATTGGATGGCTTTCCTGTAAAGTTCCAGGTCAGCGTTTCCCATTGATTGGCCTTCGTGGTGGTTGCAGTGACTTCTGAAGGCCCGACGTCTCCTTCCAACTTGAACAATACGGTTACACCGGCTCGTGGTGACAATACTTTCATTGAGAAGACAGGAAGCGCATTTATATCGATCTTGTTACTCATTGTCAGGTAACTGCCGGCCCAGGTCGCGCCTGCATTCCGAACTATTTTGCCAACCTTGTTGCTGAAATTGATACCTGAAAGTGACGGGTTCGAGACAACAGAACCAACCCCGCCATCAAAGTCTGTGAATTTATAAGTGCCGCTCAACTCAAAATTAACGGGCAGTGTGATTGCCATGGCAGCGCCCGCCTGGTTGATATTCACGGTCTTCGGCGTCAATCCTGCACCGGTGATCGTGATTACAGCAGTTCGACTTGTTGTTACGGTATTGTCCGCCACATTGGCTGTTATGGATGCAATACCCGTCCCACTTGTACTATTGAGGGTAAGCCATGATTGGCTGGATGATGCGGTCCACGCCACATTTGAGGTTATATCTATTTTCTGAGGACTATTGGCTGTGGCATTGAAGCTCAATTCAGCTTGATTCACGACCAGATATGGAACGCCTCCAGCATCCTGCGTAACGGTCACGGTCTGATTACTCAATCCATTGGCGGAAAAGGTAACCAATGCCACACGCGGGGATGTCGTTGGATTTTCAAGGGCGGTAAATGTAACAGTGTTGTTGCCAAATGCAGATGCAGGTGACACGGTCAGCCAGCTTTGGTTGCTTGCTGCCGTCCAGGATACATTTGCATTGACATCGATTGTTTTTTTGCTGTTGGCAAAAGCCTGAATGGAAGCGGTGTTGGCAGAAAGGCTCAATGTTGGCGTAGCCGTTCCTTTGTAAGCGAAAGTCAGTTTCCCGATGTTGAACCCCGACTTATCAAACACCAATCGCATGACATGCTTTCCGGCTGGAAGAACGATCCCGTTGACGGTTTTGGTAGCCCAGACATTCCAATTACTTGCCGTGAAACCCACGGTGATATTGTTGATAACGGTGTTGCCGTTCACTTCTATATGGAAAGGTCCACCGCCTCCGGCCACACCCGACGCATATCGGAAAGACAGATCGTATGTGCCTGCCTGGGCAATATTTACGGTATATTCCAGCCATTCGCCTTCATCTATCCATCCCACGGTATTGCCTTCTCCAGTCGTTGGGCCGGCGTCAACATATTCCGGACTCCTGAAAGATCCTGCATCATTCCAGGATGTGGCATCAAAATAGGTGATGTTCTGACCGAGTCCGCCTTCATAGTAATCATAGTTACCCGGCTCAATCACTTCAGAAGGTATGGAAACAATTTTGCCTTGATAAGGCAACGACGAACCAACGACAACTGAAACGACATTGGAAATCTCAACAGAAGAACCTACATAAACCTTGGCATAGAATCCATGCACCTTTGCGGTCAAACCTCCTACGGTTGATGTAAATGGTGCAGCATTCTTTGTATCAATCAACACCGCACCATCATAAAACTCCACTTTCGTGATGCCTGATCCCGTGACGGTTGCGGTCAAATCCACAGCACCTCCTGTAGGAACTTTTAACTGAGAAGACGACAATGATATGCTTGCAACGATATCTTTACTCGTTTTCAATGTCCGCGCAGGAACATTCATCGTGAATCCATCCGAATAGGTCACCACAATCGGCGTTGCACCGTAATTATGTGCGACGTATGTCTTGTCCCCTGCCTTGTTGAACACCGCAGAAATGGGATGACTGCTGGTGATCGTGGCATCCACCGTACCCATGCCATTAAATGCAT
>JBEEMB010000347.1:0-2639 GCA_041167815.1 Bacteroidota bacterium
TGATGTAAAATTTATACCTGCAAGTTGGCTTTGAAATCAGGGGAGTCCAAGGTGAAAAGAACAGAAGATCGAAGTAATTTTCGGGAGGGACATCCGTTTTCCCCCGCCAATCCGATGTGCAAAATCCCGAATGCTTCCGTTAAACCAACATGCGAGGCCTTCCAGCTAATTCGTAACTTTGCATCGAAATCATGAGCAAGCACGGCAAAGTAATGGTAGCAATGAGTGGCGGAATCGACAGTACCGTCACCGCCCTGATGTTAAAGGACATGGGATATGAAGTGGTGGGTATCACCATGAAGACCTGGGACTACGCCCATTCGGGAGGAGGCGGAAAGGAAACCGGATGTTGTAACCTTGATTCTTTCAACGATGCGCGCGCGGCAGCCGTACAACATGGTTTTCCTCACTTCATTCTGGATATACGGGATGAATTCGGGGATGCCGTCATCCAGGACTTTGTGGATGAATATCTCGCAGGCAGAACCCCAAACCCTTGTGTCATGTGCAATACGCACATCAAATGGAAAGCATTGCTTAAAAGAGCCGACGCCATGGATTGTGCGTACATCGCCACCGGGCACTATGCCAAGGTGCGTCCCCACGAAGGCAGATATGTGATCAGCAAGGGAATCGACGAACGTAAAGACCAGAGTTATGTGCTTTGGGGGCTTCCTCAGGAGCTTCTCTCCAGGACTTTATTGCCGCTCGGTGGATATCGGAAACCCGACATCCGTCAGATGGCCATCGACTATGGATATCCCGAACTGGCCAAGAAGAATGAAAGCTACGAGATTTGCTTTGTGCCTGACAACGACTATCGCTCTTTCCTACGCCGAAAGGTTCCCGGGCTCGAGGAACAGGTCTTAGGAGGTCATTTCATCGACAAAAATGGCAAGATCCTGGGCAAACACAAAGGTTATCCCTTCTATACCGTGGGGCAGCGCAAAGGCCTCGATATCACCTTTGGGAAACCGGTGTACGTTACAGAGATCATCCCGGAAACCAATTCCGTGGTGTTGGGAGAAGAGGAAGACCTCAACCGGAGTGAGATGATGGTCGGCAAGATCAACCACATCAAATACGATCGCATCCCGGAAGGCATGGAAGCCACGGTCAAAATCCGTTACAAGGATGCAGGCACCGCCGGAATGCTGAACTATGATGATGCAGGTAATATCCGCGTAGACTTTCTTCAGGATGCCAAGGGTGTTGCACCCGGTCAGTCTGCTGTTTTCTACGAGGGCGATGATGTGTTGGGTGGTGGAACCATACATCGCTACAGATCCGGGCTTTAACCTGTTTCGTCCAAAATTTGTAGTACAATACAAATTAAGCGGACAGGTTTTACGTTAGTAGAGAGGTTGGCCATTGCATCCAAACCTTCCAATTCCATGATCCATCGACTGATATTGATGCTGCTACTGATTGTGTTGATGGCTGGTTGTCATCAGAAGGAAGCATTTCAGACAGCCGGAGAACTACATGATTATCAGCCGATTCAGATTGGATCCAACATCACCTATCGACTGGACTCCACCATTTACACATCAAACCAGACTTTAAAAACCACTCGATCGCGCGTCGTCCGGTTCCACACCGACGCAATGGTCACGGATGGAGCGGGAAGGACGTCCTATCGGATTATCAGATCTATCCGGGATGCATTGGATACCAATCGATGGATTCCTGATCAGGCATGTTTATTGATTCTCGGAGATGGAACCCTTGAATGGGTGGAACTGAACCAGCGTTTCGTCTTAATGGCTACGCCCATCCGTGAAAATTTCAATTGGAAAGGGAATCGGTTCATCAATACCATATCAGACCCGCAGCGCCAATATCTGGATGGATGGGATTACACCTGGAAATCAGTGGGACTGCCGTTCACATCCGGAAATCGCCTCTTCCAAAATACAGCGACGGTTGATCAGCGTAACGACAGCATCAACGACGGCAGAGATAAGTCACGCTTTTTTTCCAGAGATATAGCCCGTGATGTCTACGCGTTTGGCATCGGACTCGTCTTCCGGGAAAGGTTACACGAAGTCTGGCAGCCTGCAAATGCCTCTTCGGCGACCGGATACTACGAGGCCGGCAGCTACGGTATCAGGATGACTTATCTGAGCCATAAATTTTTACCGTAATTTCAGGGAATGCACCGTTCAATTTTTGTGTGGATACTTGCCTGCGTGCTGCAGTTGACGGGCGGTCTGATTCACGCACAGGAACGGCATATCATCGAATTGAAAGACAAGCGTGCCACCGCTCTTTCACTAAATCGCCCTCAGGATTTTCTCTCTGCAAGGTCTTTGGACAGAAGACGCCGTCAGGGCATCAATATTGACAGTTCAGATCTCCCGGTTTGCCAGGTATATATCGACAGCATTCAACGCATCAGGAATGTCGTGGTACTCAATTCGTCTAAATGGCTGAACCAGATCGCCATTCAAACCGGTGATGCCCAGGCCCTGAAACGTATACGCAGCTTCCCTTTTGTAAAAAGTGTCACTCAGGCATCCTTCAGATCGCTATCCCGCACGGATGACATCGACCTTACTGAAGAAACTTTTACAGATGCTCCGACCAGGATCCGGGAGTCCACGACGTCTGTGCTGAATTATGGTTTGAACAGATCC
>JBEEMB010000364.1:0-8330 GCA_041167815.1 Bacteroidota bacterium
AGCCGATCTGCAGACTGTCCATCCGCTTGGCGAATACTTCATCATTGCCAATCAGGAGGAACGAACCTTTCTTAGGACTGATCCCAAGTAATTCGAAGGGCCCCGCATCATCCAATGGTCCGGAACTGCTATGCAGCCGATGCGTTCGGAGATCGCGGACATTCACTTCGATGTCCACCTCCTCCAATTCCAGGAACTGTAAATGCGTATAAGGATGATAGGCATGCATGCCCTTCAGTTGTACACGGAATGCCGGTTGATCGGTTTCGAGTCCGGCCTGGTGCAGATCCTCCAGATATGCAGTCACCGCCGGATCCCCTTTGCCCAGGATGATTCGAAGCGTGAGCTGACGCTGGTCCCAGCTTTCCGGCGGGAGGAATCTGACATCCACTGCCATTTCCCAGCCTTCCGCTCCGGTGTATGACACCTCCGCGGAAGCAGAGAAAACAGCGTGAAAGATTTCCTCCGGCTTCAAACGCCGGTGGTGGGAGATATCCAGCAAAAGGTTTGTGAGATAATGAAAACTCCCCTCAGTGAATCGGAAAATGAGATCGATGGTACGCTCCCCTCCGCCAAGTCGCAAGGTCGGAGAAGCAATGGCAAAGCCGATCCTGGCATCATCCATCGTCCGCTCCATCGGACTCAGAAAGCGCTGTTCTTCTCCCAGGGCACTCCATCCCGACAGCCGGGCTTCCCGGGCGGAAGGTTCGGCCGCATACAACCCCGTCACCGTCTGAAATCGGCTGTGTAGGTCCACTTGCTGGTTCCTGGATACGAACAAAGTCCTGATGGAATGTATGGTAGCACCTGAAACCTGCAATTCCCGCTCGAGACTGTAACGACGGGGTTCTCCGGCTGGGTTCTGACCGGCAAGCACGACGGCTCCTTTGGGGATACGAAGTCTTGGAACGGCGGGATCCTTGGCGAAAACCAGCATCATCCGGTCGGGATTCCTGGCTCTTTTCTGCATTCCAAGGACCTGCTGGAAGTAGAAATCAAGCTGGCGTTCAGGAATCTTGTTGATATCCGCTTGCACATGCCGGTAGAGTTGCAGGAAAGCAAGCAACAAACCCACATGCGGCTGGTGGTCGTCCCGATCCTCCAGAGAGCGCTGCAGGAGGTGCCTGGCGCGCACCACCAGATAGGATACGGTGTCGTACACCGGTTTCAGGATCAGCATGAGCTGTTTGAACAGATGATTCAACTGTTCACCCCGTTCCTGCAACCCGAGCAGATACACAATCTGAACGGGTTGATCTTTTTTCCAGAGGGAACAGAAATCCTGATCCTCCCATTCAAAAATATAATTGCCATCATCGTTGAGGGCTCCATATCTGATCGCCTTCAACCGCATAAAACTGCCCTGTGCCGTGTATTCGATGGCGGATGTAAGCTCAAGCTCCAACGGAGAACTTTCCCGATTCGGATTAAATCTGGAGGCCAGCAAATACCAGTCGTTCATGGTACGCATGAGCCTGAAAGTGATGTTGAACAACCGATCGATCAACCCGAGCCGGCCTTCATTCGCCGACTGATGTTCGAAGGAAATGAGGATGTCGATCCGTTCCTTTTCTATATCATCCAACGGATAACTGTCGATGTCTGCCAGCAGAAAGACCTCGTCGGACATGAAGAAATCCTGCCAGTCGCCCTCCGGCTTATCCTCTGCATTGAAAAAGTGTAGTTCCCGGGCATACCTGTTGATGAATTTCAGAAAATCACTGAAACTCCGCTCATCTGGCAGGAAATAATTGCTCTGCAGCGCACGCACAGCGCTGCCTGACTCATGAATGGGATGATATGTGTCTGGTTTCGGCACGGTTCTTCCACTCATTGTACATGCGTCCCTTCCGTCAGATAGAACGGAAAGACAATATTATCGCGAACGTTGTTTGACTGGATCTCATAGTCGATGCCAAAATGCACAATACCGTCGGAGACTTTTTCCAGATTGCAGGACACCTGATGTACAATGATGCGGGGTTCGAAGATCCTGATATCATTTCTCAACCGCTCGCAGAGATAGGTCATATTTTCCGTGCGACTGGAATCAAAGAAATGTTCTGACACCACACTGCCGTAATCAAGCCGCATGAGCCGTTCCCCGCGATGGGTATTGAGATAAATGAGCAGGCTCTGGCGGATATCCTCCTCGTCACTCACCATGACGACGCCGCCGGACCGCTTGTTGAAGGTTGGAGGGAAGGCCCATCCCCTACCCAGAAACGATTTTTCCTGCATATCCTTCCTTTGTCAACCGATTTTGAACAGGTGTATGCTCATGTATACCCGGCATCCCGGCTTTGTCAAGTATTGCCCGGAAGCCGGATTGCCCATAGGTATCAGATTCATTAATTAACGTTGACGACAGATCCCTTGATGGTGACCGTCCCGGAGGCCTTGATCTCCGCTCCACTGGATGCCGTCACTTTGAAGTTGCTTTTGGCCTTGGCTTCTACCGTCTTGCCATCGAGTGTGATATTGTCGCCGGTGGACTTGATCGTGATGGCCTTGGCGGCTTTTATCTCGATCTCATCCTTACTGTCGAAAGTAATCTTTTTTTTACTTGTGATGGTGATCCCATCAGCTGAAGTCTCGATCTTGTTCCCATTCTGGTCCTCGATCGTGATGCCTTTATCCTTGTCGGAAAAAACAATCTTGTTCTTACCCGGGGTGTTGAGCGTCAGGACCTTGTCCTTGTCATCGAATGAAATCGTGATTTTTTCTTTGGAAAGGATGGATTTGATCGAGTTTTCCTTGGTCAATGTCTCGTTCGGTTTGTTCTTTGAATCGTAGAGACATCCAAGGATGACGGGGTAGCGCGGGTCATCATTCAGAAATCCGACAATGACTTCGGAATTGACTTCCGGCACAAAAAAACTGCCGGCGTTATTGGTCGCATAGAACTGGGAGAGCATCGCCCATACACCTTCTCCGGTGGATTTGATGGAAGGAATCATCACTTTGATCCGGTAGTGGCTCAACGGATCTCCATCCAGCTTTTTGACGATCCCGATGTGGAGGCCGGATACAGGCCCCATCCAGCTGTTGGGCTTTTCTTCCAACCGCTCGACAGACAGTTGTTCCGGCAGTCCAAAACCGGCCGTGGTGGAGTAATATCCGTCTTCCACGGCATGATGCACCGACGTGACGTATGCATCCCCGTCAAACAGAGATCCGAAACCTTCCAGTGCGATGATGCAGCCAGGCACCACCGTGTTCACCCCCCGGAATGACACTTCACCAACCACCCGACGGAGCCGGGATTCTACCAGAAGGGCGTCTGCAATGTCCTTCAATTCCGTCGTGTCCATGGGTGTTTTCACGCCGAATTCCAGCGTGGCGGGGCTGGCGACCAGACCAAGTGTCTTCCCAACTTTATCTCCAGGCTTGGACAGATTTGAAGGCTCTGCACCTGTCGAATTCTTGTCGGCTTCGGTATGCGGATCCCAGGACACTGATTTCACCGCCTGCCACTGAGTTGAGGCATCGATTTCACCCCGAAAACTGGTGACATCATCACCTTGTTTCACGGTTACCACTGCACTGCCGGTGACGGCCGGCGCCTTGACGGTCAGTTTGTTGTTGACATTCAGTACGACTAGGCCGTTGGCCTGGGCCCGCTTGATCATGAAATCCCAGTCGGTAATATCATATTGTGTGAGAAAGGGATGCTGAAGCGTGGTGGCTTCAATGGTTTTATCCACCCCCGCCGTGGATGCCAGGGTGGTAATGACATCACTGTCCTTTTTATCCTCATAGAGTGCGGTCTTGCGCCCCAGCGTCATTTTGATCGCCTTATCGGCACACTCCAGCACCATCAGGCTTCTGGACGCGAAATTGAGATAGCCTTCCCGGATATCTATCCGATGCTTCAGTATCAATCCTTTGAAAACCAATGCATTGGTCTGGTTGTAACCGAGGGAAATCTCCACATCCTTGCCAGGGGCAAAGTCTGCCACTTCAGACTCTTCGAATGTATTCAGATAGGAATTTCCGGCAATGATGCTGATCCGGGCCCGTCCGACTTTGTACACCTCCTGCCAGACATGGATATTCATCACCTGGTACTTGGTATCCAGTTCCTTGTTGTTGACCTTGATGGTGTACGAAAATGTTTTCTGCAGCGAGTCGTTGGGTATAACGGGCATTGCGGCTATTTTTCCAGCGGCGGAAACTGCAACGTGCTGCCAACCTTCAGCCTGCGAAAGGTTGGCAGGTTATTGAACTCCGCCACCCTGATGAAATACTTGGGATCGTCGTAAAAATCATGGCACATGGCCACCAACGAATCACCCTCACGGATCGTAGGCATCCGGGTGATATCGGGGCTCCTGAATTCGCGGGAAACCACCTGATCGTCGACCACTTCCACGACCGACATGCTGACCTTGGCCCTGAGTGGGAAGCCCAAACGATCGAAATGAAGATAAGTGACGGTAAACTGTGTTACCCTACCTTTCAGATTCACCGATCCGCTCCAAAGCACGTGAACGAAAGGCGGCATGTGCGACTCACTGGTTGGCTTTATGGTGGCTGTCTGTAGTTGTTCGATGGCGCTCTGGATCGACAAGCCGGGTGAGAGTGCCGACACGGCGCCCGAAGGCGGTATGGGTAACACTCCGGTGTTGTCGATGATGAATTCAAAACTGACCTGCTGACGATTGTAAGCTTTGCCTTTGTCGGCCACAGGCACACCGGAAGCGTTCTTCGGCTCCTGGCTTTCCTCCTCCATCGTATTGATATCGAAGGACACACTGAACTGATCGGGGTTGAGCTGGCAGACGAAGGTTGCCACGCATGATCCACTCACATCACCATTGGTGAATTTGGGATACCCCTTGATCATCAATTTATTTACGAGATTGAACATCAGCGCTCCCTGCTCAGGTTTATTTTGTCTAGGACTTCCTGCACGCATTCCTGGACGATCTGCTTACGCAGCGCATAGCTCAGTTTGCTGAGGGTCTTTTCCGCTCCGGATTCCCCCTTCTTCGATGACGCCTTTTCAGGCGCCTCTTTGGGTGTACCCACCGCCCCTTTTATCACCATTTCATTGATCTCTACAGGCATGTTGTCTGGTTTTAACCTTCGATGGTCATTCGATTGTATTTGAACTCAATGGTTTCGATGGCGATTTTCGACTCCATCGCGTTAAAACTGCTGACCGACCATTTCACCGGAATGGCGCCATAAAAATTCCAGGTCATAAATGCAGATCCGGATGCATCCCGGTTCAGCAGTTTGACGATGATATTCTGCTGCATGACCATACCATAATCCTGAGACATGGTATCGAAACACCATTTCAGCAGATCTGAGCCGAATGGCGCAAGCCCGCGACTGCAAACCAGCGGTTCGTATGATACAGATTTGGGTAAATAAAAAACGGCGTCTGGATTTCCCCCTTCCCTGACTTCCTCTACATCTATGGATGCCCCAATTCCACGCACCTCCTGAAAATACGCATCAGATGAACCGATGCCGAGGGCATTGGCAATACTTACTTTGAATAGATATGAAACGGGTGGTTCAATGCGGTCCAAAGGAATTCGGATTGATCTGTCTGTGATTGAACTGAAAGTAGCAAATATCTCAACAACACTTAAAATTACGCAAAAAAAAAGAGCGGAGGATATCCTCCGCTCCCTAAAGAGATACTTGATTGTTAAGCCGCTTCGATCGTGAGTCCTTCGTGTACGAATACGATCGATTCGATCGCTGCTTCGCTGCTTTGGGAGTTCATATCAGTGGAAGTAACCTGCTTGGGCCATGCGTTGATCATGGTCCAGGTCATCATCGGCTGGGTGTCTTCGTTCAGGAGCCTGATAACCACCGTGAGGCGCTTATAGGTATTGAGGCTGATCTGAGAGAGCCAGTCGTAGAAGCGGTTGTCCTTCGTGAATACGCCCTTCTTCAGGGTGATGTCGGCGTATTTCTTCAGACCCGGCATCTTGATGACGGAATGGACCGGACTGTTACCATGACGATATTCGATCACGTCGGCTTCGATATCGAGACCAGAAACCTCCTGGAACGCGAGGTCTGTAAATTCTCCGATATCCACCGAGAAATAAAATTTAGGTAATGGCCAATTCTGGTCTTGATCTTCTCCGGTTCCAGCGGTAGGTGCTGCCATGTGCTGACGAGTTTAATTGTGATTCGGGTAATGTGAGGTTTATTCAGGGTCGGGATCAGGATTTCTGCTGCTGTTGTTCGAACGTGATGACGATGAACTCTGCAGGGCGGGTGATGGCCACTTTGATGGTCATGCGCAGCACGCCGTCAAGGATGTCATTCGGCGTCATCGTGGATCCCAGTCCGATGGTAACAGAGAACGCATCATCCGGAGACTGTCCGGCGAGGAGTCCCGACTGCCATTGATTCACCAGGAAGTTGTTGACAGTTGCCTTCAACGTCGACCATGTCGTAGCATTGTTCGGCTCGAACACATACGCTTCAGCGGCAAACTTGATACTCTGCTCCAGGAAGGTCATTGTTCTGCGAACACTAATGTATCTCCAATCCTGGCTGTTACCATCGAGCGTACGTGCACCCCATACGAGCACACCCTTACCCATGAAGCTGCGGATGGCGTTTACAGCCTTACCGTTGAGCGGGAGGTTCAGTTCCTCCTGGTCATCGCTGGTGATCTGGACGGCGGGAGCCACTACAGAACCCAGAGACACATTCGCAGGTGCTTTAGCCACATTGATGGAGCTGTCCACCATCGCGTAGATGCCTGCCATGCCTGCGCTGGGGGGCAATACGTTCAGGAAATCGGCCATATCAGCGAGAATGCCGTTGAGGCGAGGACTGATCGTTTTGAGTGTGGACTGCAGCGATCCCACTTCAGCAGTGGTAGCGGTGGTGACTTTGGCCACTTCTGCCTTGATCGCTTCCGCTCTTGCGGGATTGATGCGGCCAGAGGCAAGATCTGATGCTACTTCTTCCGTGAGGAATGCAGCCAGACCGTCGAGGTTGGCAACATTGGTGAAGTCAACTTCAGAACTGCTTACAACGGTGGTTTTGACGAACGGGTAGTAAGCAGCAGCCCATTGGAGGTGATTGGCGCCTACACCACCACGGAAACGGTTGATCACGTCTTCGTCGTCGTATGTGCGCTTCTTGTCACCATTGTAAACATCCAGCACGGCAAATCGGTTGCGCATTTCGAAGCCGCAATGCTGTACCATTGCCTGCTGCAGGGAGAAACAATCTGCTTCAGAAAGCAGAACGGCTTCCGGAGCCACCAGCAGGGTGGGCTCCACATATTTCAACAAGGTGGGGAGACCGGACTCCGTAGCCAGATCGTTGAAATCCTTGGCGTTGACGCCCGCAGTATAATCACCGATGGATACGATGTAGCAGTCGGCTCCACCATTGGCAAAATAGAACCTCATGGAGCTGTGAAGCAGGAACCTCGTCTCGGCGACGACCTCAAGGCTTCCATCAGTGCCCAGATTGAATTTTGTCTTTGGGGCCCCACCAAACAATTGTTCGAATTCCGCGAAGGATTTGATGCGGGTGGGGACGTTCCTCAGGGATTTCGTGCCTCTGGCAGCCTTCTGCGTGTACCCGATAAAGGCGGGAACCGCAGTGGCCACAGGGACTACTGAGGATGAAAAGGCGCTTTTTTCTTCAATGTAGACGCCTGGGGTTGCGAGAACTGTTGCCATTATTGTGATTTAGAGTTTGACAAGTAATTCCGAGAAAAACGTTTGACTGACGGGGTCATAAACGACAGTGTCTGGCTTTGGCATAGGAAGTGACCTGCGGTACTCGAAAGGATTGACTGATCGCTTGCGCATGACCAGTGTTCCTTGTCCGGTGTAGGACTCTTTCATTGCCAAAGGTTCTAACGAATTGATTCGGAATCCTTTGGTACCATTTCGCAGGGTGGCGGACTGAGGAAGGGTAAATGTATAGGAGTTTTTGTTTATCTCAAAGTTTTCCACAAAAAATAATTTGGCCGACTCCGCATCCAGTTCTTTGCCATGTAGGAAATAACTGAAGTAGGTCTCCCGTGAAGAAAACCTTATAAAATGCGTTTTTGTGCCGGTGGCGTTCCAATCCCAGTACATGGGAACGATCGGGTGTTGAGCGTCATGCCTTAGCCGGATCACGCCCTGGATACCATCCACATCACGATTCCGCATCGTATCGAAGTCCACGTAGTGCCCGGGATGAAGTGCACCGTCATTCCCGTCAATACTCTCAAAGATGTGATACTGCCCGGAACGATATGGGATATCGGTAAAATTCAGGAACTGCGGGTTGGTGACCTTGAAATGAAATTCAAAGATTTCTGGTTGCTGGAATATGGGGCT
>JBEEMB010000099.1:0-4071 GCA_041167815.1 Bacteroidota bacterium
AGGATGACAATCAATTTTGGGAGTCGTTTTCAAACATAGGATGACAAAAATGGGGGGTAGGCCTCGGGATGAACAGCAACAACCCAGGGATGACTCCCTCCCCTTTTTACTGTCATCCTGAGGCCTCCGAAGGATCTGGCTGTTGGCACTTATATTATAGGAACCTCGTTGTGATTGTCATCCTATGATTGCGCGGCAAGTGAATGCAGGTTTCGTTGCATATCTGCCAGCAAATCGAACATGGCCTTCATGCTGCGAACATCCTCGACCACCAGCAGGAACAGCTTACCTGTCTGCTTCAGACGCCCCTTGTTCGACCTGCGCTGGAAATAGTCGAGGATCGACTGGAACACAGGCGACTGGAAATAAGGTGAATCGGGGTTGGATACAAAATAACAACGGAGCGTATCCTGCTTGAGGGTTAGACGTTCAAAGCCCAGTTCAACACCTATTCGCCGGCAGCGGATGGTAGTGAACAAGTCCTCCACCTGAGGGGGCACAGGACCGAAGCGGTCACTGAGTTCCTGATGAAAGGCCTCCAGTTCCGTCTCATCAGCCGTGTTATCCAGCCTGTAGTAAAGGGCCAGACGTTCGGTGATGCTCTCCACATACGTATCCGGAATCAGGATTTCAAGATCGGTATCGATGGTACAATCGCGCACGAAATCATCTTCCCGACTGATCTCTTCCTTGAAAACATCCCGAAAATCGGAACGCTTCAATTCGCGGATCGCCTCATCCAGGATCTTCTGGTACATCTCAAAGCCGATCTCCACCATGAAACCGCTCTGCTCGCCGCCGAGCATGTTACCTGCTCCGCGAATGTCGAGGTCGCGCATCGCGATCTGGAAACCACTGCCCAGCTCGCTGTGTTGCTCCAGGGTCTGAAGTCGCTTGCGGGAATCGGCAGGCAGCAGACTGATCGGCGGTGCCAACAAATAGCAGAAAGCCTTGCGGTTGCTGCGTCCTACCCGGCCTCGGAGCTGGTGCAGATCGCTCAACCCAAACTGGTGTGCATTGTTTACGATGATCGTGTTGACATTCGGGATGTCAACACCGCTTTCCACGATGTTGGTACAAACCAGTACATCATATTTGCGATCTATGAAATCGAGGATGCGTTCCTCCAGCTCATGTCCCTCGAGCTGGCCATGGGCAAAGCCCACGGAAAGATCCGGACAGAGTCCGCGGATGATGGCCGCCATCTCACCAAGCCCCTGGATGCGGTTATGAATGAAAAAAACCTGGCCGCCTCTCTCCGTCTCAAAATATATGGCGTCGCGGATAAAGTCTTCCTGGAACACCCGCACCTCCGTCTGGATAGGCTGACGGTTCGGGGGTGGCGTATTGATGATGCTGAGGTCACGCGCCCCCATCAAACTGAACTGCAAAGTCCTTGGAATCGGCGTAGCCGTGAGTGTCAGACAGTCGACCTCTGTCTTCAGGGTCTTCATCTTCTCCTTGTGGCCCACCCCGAACTTCTGTTCTTCGTCGATGACCAGCAGACCGAGATCCTTGAACTTGACATCCTTCGCCAGGAGCGCATGGGTGCCGACGATGATATCGATCTTGCCTTCTTCCAGTTTTTTGAGCGTCTCTTTCTTCTCCTTGGCCGTTTTGAATCGGTTGACGTAATCGACCGTCACGGGGAAATCGCGCAAGCGGTCGCGGAATGTCTTGTAATGCTGGAAGGCCAGGATGGTGGTTGGCACGAGTATCGCCGCCTGCCGACCATCGATACATGTCTTGAAAGCCGCGCGGACCGCCACTTCCGTCTTCCCAAAACCGACATCTCCACATACGAGCCGGTCCATCGGATGCGGTAGCTCCATGTCTTTCTTGACATCGGCGATGGCCTTGCTCTGGTCGGGCGTGTCCTCGTAGATGAACGAGGCTTCCAGTTCGGTCTGCATGTAGTTATCCGGACTATGGGGGAAGCCCGGCTTGGATTTGCGCTCCGCGTAAAGTTTGATCAGGTCGAAGGCCACCTGCTTGACGCGTACCTTGGTCTTATCCTTCAGTTTCTGCCAGGCATCACTGCCGATCTTGTTGACCTTGGGAACATGCCCCTCCTTGCCCGTGTATTTCGAGATCTTATGGAGGGAGTTGATATTGACGTAGAGGATATCGTTGTCTTTGTACAGGATCCGAACAGCCTCCTGCATACGGCCGCCTGTGTCGATCTTCTGTAGTCCGCTGTACACACCCACGCCGTGGTCGATATGCACGACGTAGTCGCCCGGCTGCAACTCCCGCAGGGCACGGATGGTGAGGGCCTTGCTTTTGTTATACGCCTGCTTGACGCGGTATTTGTGATATCGCTGGAAGACCTGATGGTCTGTGTAAGCGATGACCCGCATGCCTTCGTCGATGAACCCTTCGTGGATGGCGACGGCGACTGGTACAAACGGGATCTCCGCACCAAGGTCTGTGAAGATGCTTTGCAAACGCTCCAGCTGGCGGGCATTCTCCGCAAAAATCCAGATGCCGAAATTTTTCGCATGCCACTGCGCCAGGTCCTTGATCAGCAGATCGAACTGACGATTGAAGGATGGCTGGGCTTTGGTATTGCATTCCTCGGTAAGCGTGGGATCCGGAAGGTCGCTGTGATATCCGAAAGACACCCGGTGAATACCGGCGAAGGCCCCAATCATATCGACTGCCGGCGTGAAGTCTGCCGGTGTCAGGTTGACAGCATCCGCATCTTCCTCTCCATCGGCAGTTGGGGCAGGAGCTGCCGCACCCAAAAAGATCTCCAACCTGGCCTCCAGATCCTGCCAGCGCTCACACGCAAAGGACCAGTCTTTCAGCCATACCACCGTATTCTCAGGCAGGAATTCAGCCAATGGGATCTTGCGGCTGTTGTCGAATTTCACCTCCACGTTGGGAATGATGTTGACCTGCAGCAGCTTCCGCTCGCTGAGCTGGCTCTCGGGATCGAAGATCCGGATGGAATCCACCTCATTGCCGAAGAGCTCGATGCGATAAGGCTTCTCGTTGCCGAAAGAATAAATATCAAGGATGCCCCCGCGGATGGCGAACTGTCCGGGCTCGTAAACGAAGTCGGTCCGCTTGAAACCCATGCCGGTAAAGCCTTCCAGCATTCCGTCCACATCCAGCGTATCATTGACCTTGATGGTGATGATGTTGCCGGTAAGATCCGCAGGCATAACGACCTTCTCGACCATCGCCTCCGGATAGGTGACCAGGATGCGCCGGTTGCCGGGTATGGCAAACCGATTCAGTGCTTCGGTACGCAGCATGACATGGCTGGAATTGAGCAGCCTGAAATTCCGGTCGTTCTTAAAAGAGGTCGGAAAATAAAAGAGATCGATCGGACTGATCAGATTTTCGAGCGTGTTGTGAAAATAGGCGGCTTCTTCCGCGTCATTCAGTACGATCACATGGTTCAGTCCTGCACCACCCGCGTGGCCATAAACTGCACAAAATATAAAGTCCGCGGCACTGCCCGTGAGGTTTCTCAGCACGATGCGTTGGGTGTCGCCTTGTTGAAGCGCCTCGGCGATGCGGGCCGTGCGGGGGTGTGACTGGTAATTTCCGAGAAGTGTCTGCAGATTCATGCGACGATGTCAGGGGCTTTTGTCCAACCCCTGAACGGAAGGGATGCAAAGATAGGCCGCCCTGCTGGCAAGCCGGGTGAATTTCCAAGCAAGAGCGTTGTTTTTTGTAACTTTCATTACACAAGACACCTATTTCATCCTGCTCAAGCATGAATATACGATACATCATCCCACTCATTGCGGCTTCCATCCTGCTCATCATTCTTTTAGGAGAAGATGCAGACAAATCCAACCGGATGCCGCGGAAGCGTTTTATTTTCTCCGAAGATGATATTGCGCAGGAAGGCGGTCCTCGTCGCCGGGAACGGGAATGGAGGATGCTGCGGGATCCCAAGACCGGGCGTATTCCGGCGGGGATCAGGGACATCGAAATGGAATGGGTGAAGACCATGCCGTTTCGCGGTGATGACGGGATCACGCAGGTAAACGGGGTGATGGTGGCCAACGCTTACAGCCCCGCAGGCCCTACACAGAATGGTGGGAGGACAAG
>JBEEMB010000103.1:0-5572 GCA_041167815.1 Bacteroidota bacterium
GCTGACCATCGGTTTTCAGGGCACCTACACTTCCAAGGTGCTCGATGTGACGGCAGCTGATTTCGAAGACGAGCTCACCGCCCTGGGCTTCACCGGTGTTACCTCAGACGTATTGGGTAACAGCCGTGTGGCAATCAACTATTTCGATCTGCAAACCGGTCTTTTGTATTCAGGCACCACCAATGGCGAGAACAGCTTCTATGCTGGCACGTCGGTTTATCATGTGAACCGCCCCAATGAAAGCTTCATGGGCGGGAGTTTCATCCTGGACCCGCGGGTGACGATACATGGCGGTGGCCGGCTCCCGCTGGGAACATACCGTGCCTTTCATGGCAGTGTGATCCATCAGCGACAAGGCGGGGCAAACGAAACCGTGCTGGGCGGGGCGATGTCATTCAATGTCAACCAGGATGAATACAACCCGGTCGACCTATACGCCGGAGCCTGGTACAGATTGAAAGATGCTTTCATCCCCTATGTGGGATTGGAATTCGGCAGTTTCAGGGTTGGCTTCACTTATGACGTCACGATGTCTAATCTGCAGACCGCAACGCAAAGAAGGGGGGGCTCAGAAGTTTCATTGATCTGGGTTCGCCGGCCGGTGGAAGAATGGCGACGTCGGCTGCACTGCCCGAAGTTTTGAACCAACGGACAGATAAAATGCCGTCCTTTTACATGGGCAAACGGGGTTTGGGTTAAAAATCCTAATTTGTAGCGACTCACTTACGTACTCCATCCAAAAAACAACCCGTTTTGCTCAAGGAAATCGTCGTCGCCATACAAAGTTATATCAAGGCCCACCGCTTCATCAGCGAGCACAGGTTATGGAGGTGGATCCTTATTCCTGGATTGGTTTACGCCATCCTTTTCGCCACAGGCATGTATTATTTCGGGAAATCAGCCAATACGTTCATTGAATATGTGACTTCCTTATTGGGCATTCAGGATTTTGTGGGAAGGTTTGAAGACTCATGGATTGGATTCTTTTTTACATTCTCGGCCCTGGTGATGTGGATGATCCTGATGTTCTTCTATTTCTCCCTCTTCAAATTTTTCTGGCTGATCGTAGGTTCTCCTGTTTTTGCATATCTGAGTGAAAAAACAGCCGCCATCATCGAAGGGCGAGACTTCCCTTTCAGCATGCGTCAGTTGCTCAGCGACATCGTCAGAGGCGTTAAAGTCGCGCTGAGAAACAGTTTCTGGCAGACCTTCTACACCCTCGGATTGCTGTTGTTGTCCTTATTCCCGCTGATCGGATGGACAACCCCGATACTGTCGATCCTGATCGAATGCTATTACTATGGATTCTCGATGATCGATTACAGCTGCGAACGCCGTAAGATGAGTGCCGCCAACAGCATCGAATATGTGGGCCGCCATAAAGGCCTGGCCATCGGCAACGGAATTGTATTCTATCTGATGCATGCCATCATCGGCATCGTTTGGATACTGGCCCCCAGCTACGCGGTAGTGGCTGCCACCATCAGCATGTATGAGACGGAATCATGACCGGACAACCACAAGCCCAACCAGCAGCTCCATCCTTCAGGGTGCCTGGCAGCGTTTTACTCCTGCCGGTTGTGCTATCCGATGATGGATATCACGCCCTTCCGGAGATCCTCCGAAACGAGACGGAATCCTGCGACGTCTTTTTTGTGGAAGAGTTGCGTACAGCCAGACGGTTCCTTCGTAAACTGATTCCTGATTTCAACATCGATGGCAGGACATGGTTCGAGATCGATCTGAAATCAACGGAAACCATACAAGCTTTCAAAAATGCCCTTCAGCAAGGAAAGAACATTGGCATCATGAGTGAAGCAGGCTGCCCGGGGATCGCAGATCCCGGTCAGGAGCTGGTGTCGATCGCCCAGTCAATGGGCGCACGGGTCAGACCCATCACAGGCCCCAGCTCCATCTTTCTGGCGCTCATGGCCAGTGGCATGAATGGCCAACGCTTCCAATTCAACGGCTACCTTCCGGTAGCGTCTGACCAACGTAAAAAATCGCTACGGGAACTAGAAAGCGATTCAACCCGCACAGGTTGCACACATATCTTCATTGAAACACCCTACCGGAACGAGGCCATGCTGGATGCGATCCTGTCGACATGTAAACCGGAAACGAGGCTCTGCATCGCCGTGAATATCACCGGAAGCACAGAAGATATCCGTACCCGACGGGTAGGTGAATGGAAAAAAGAAAGGCCTGTCCTTCGGAAAGTGCCTGCTATTTTCCTGTTGTCTGTCTAAGGCGTGGTTTCCTGTTCCTGCTGGTTCATATCAGGCTCACAACCCGTAAGTTGCGACAAGATAGACCATTGCCGACATCACCACGGCTCCCAGATTCAACTCGCGTGGACTCACGGCCTCAAAGACATCCGATTCGGCATGATGTATATCGAAATAGCGTTGTGAGTCTGGGGTGAATCCCGCCAGCGCTGTTCCCAGACCTCGCAGTGGTCCAATATCAGCCCCTCCACCGCCTGACACGATGTCTGCCGCCCCGTAAGGATGAAACAAAGGAGCCCAGGACGCCACTTTTTTGAATTGTTCGGGCGTGGCAGAAACCCCAAAGCCTCTGGGGGTAAAGCCTCCGGCGTCACTCTCCAGTGCAAAAATGTATTTGTTCCCTGCATCCTTTTTCGCTGCCTCGGCATAGGCCAGTCCGCCCTTCAACCCGTTCTCCTCATTCATGAACATCACGGCCCGGACGGTTCGACGGGGTCTGACTCCTAGCGCCTTCATAACGCGGATCACTTCGATGCTCTGAACACAACCGGTTCCATCATCATGCGCTCCTTCCGCCAGATCCCAGCTGTCGAGATGCCCACCTACGGTGATGATCTCGTTCGGTAATTCACTGCCTCGCAATTCACCCACGACGTTGAAAGAAGGGACCTCGCCCATCATCTGGGCATTCGACTTGAACCATAAATTCCGAACGGCGCCTTTTTTGAGCTGCGCACTCAGCATTTCCGCATCCCGGGTGCTGATGGCCACTGCCGGAAGTTTGGGAAAGGAGTCATTGTAGCGCATAGCGCCGGTATGCGGGTGATCATCCACATTCGATGCGAGAGAACGGATCACAACCCCTACCGCTCCATATTTGGCAGCCTGGGACGGACCATTGCTGCGATAAGTCCCGGCCTGTCCGTATGCCCGGAAAGTCTGCACCAGGGTGGGATCCATCGGATGGTTGAAAAACACGATGCGCCCTTCGATGCCATTGCGACCCAGACGTTCCAGTTCGGCGAAATCCTTCACTTCCACCAAGGTGCCATTGACCCCTTCTTTAGAAGTCCCGACAGAATTTCCGAGGGCCACCACCCTGATCGGCTGACGCTTACCCCCTGCCAGGGTCAGATGAGCCTCCTCTTTGGCGCCACGAACCCATCGTGGAACCATGCATGGCTGGAGGAAGACCGTATCTGCACCGGCTTCCCGCAACATGCGCGCGGTTTCGAGAATCGCCTTCTCCGCACCCGAAGATCCGGATAAACGAGGACCGACCTCCTTACATAAAACCCTGAGATTCTCATAGGCTTTGCCGTTACGTAGAATCTCATCGGAGATACGACGTATGACTACGGAATCAAAATTCGACTGCGCATGCACCGGAATGACTGCACAAGATATCATCAACCCCGACAGGGCCAGTTTGAATATGTTCATGTTATTGATTTAAAATGGAAACTATCTGGGCGTTAAATCCGTCATGGAAATGATGCTATCGACCACATACCGGCTATAACCACGCCAAGGCAGCGTTCCATTATACTCACGATAATGAAGGTTGAAGAGTTTGCCATCGTGCGTCATCAACTCCCGTGCGATCCGCTCATCTTCCACGGAGAAATCAAAATCGAAAGACTGCACCGTGTTTGGGCTACGAGACCGGAACCCCGACTGGATGAGTTTTCCTTCATAGGTCTTGAAGATGTATCCCTTGCGAACCATGTAGTTGAGTTCTCCTGATTTGGAGCCTTCCCCAAACACAAAATAGAATTTCCACCAAAACCATCCGGCTCCCATGAGCAGTACGACGAACAGAAAAATGATGAAGGCGCGCATACGATGGAGTTTGAACGGAAAGTACCAATTTTAAAGGATATGACCTAACGAAACCATCACATTCGATCGTTGCATAAAGACTACCTTTGTACATTCATCACTCAACAATCGGCGGCCATGAACATCGGGATCGTTTGTTATCCGACTTTCGGAGGCAGTGGAGTACTGGCAACGGAGCTGGGAAAAGCCTTGGCCGACAAAGGCCATAATATTCACTTCATCACCTACCAGCAACCCGTGCGACTGACGGGCTTCAGTACCAATATCTTCTATCACGAAGTTCACGTCCCCACCTATCCGTTGTTCGACTTTCCACCCTACGAAACGGCGCTGGCCAGTGCCATGGTGGATGTCATCCGTAACAACCACCTCGATCTGCTGCATGTCCATTACGCCATCCCGCACGCCGCCGCTGCATATATGGCCAAAAAGATCCTTGAAGAAGAAGGGCGCAGCATCCCGGTGATCACAACGCTTCATGGAACAGACATCACCCTGGTGGGCAAGGATAAGACCTACGCGCCGGTGGTAACCTTCTCCATCAACCAAAGCGATGCCATCACGGCTGTATCTGATAACCTTCGCAGCGAGACCTACGCCAATTTCAAGATCAACAAGGAAATATCCGTCATACATAACTTCGTTGACATTGCCAGATTCAGCAAGAAACCCATCGAAGCTTTTCGAAAGGTCATTGCCCCACAAGGTGAGCGGGTGGTGCTGCATGCCTCCAACTTCAGGAAAATCAAACGCATCAACGACGTGATCCGGATCTTCGCTGCCATCCGTAAAGCCATGCCCGCCAAACTCCTGCTGGTGGGTGACGGGCCGGAAAGACCAATGGCTGAAGACCTGTGCCGGCAACTTGAATTGTGCGACGACGTGCGTATGCTCGGAAAACAGCAGGATATGGAAGACATCTTCGCCGTGAGCGATTTGTTCATCCTGCCTTCAGAATATGAGAGCTTCGGACTAGCTGCCCTGGAAGCTATGGCGGCAGGCGTTCCGGTGGTCGCCTCCAACACCGGTGGGCTTCCGGAGATCATCACGGATGGTGTCAACGGTTTCCTGGGGCCGGTGGGTGATGTAGAAGACATGGGGCGCAAAGCCATACAGTTACTGTCAAACGACGTTACCCTGGCCGAATTCAGAAAGGAAGCGAGTAAACAGGCGCAACGTTTCGATATCTCCAACATTGTACCTCAGTACGAATCCCTTTACCTTGATTGTCTGGGTCAAAAAAAGCATTGATCTGCGGGGATTTACCTCGACTTCAACCATCCTTGCGGATCGACGAATGTGCTTTCGTTGTTGACCACAAACATGATCTCTCCATCGCCATCATCGTTAACCCCCGCCTTTCCGATCACCTGGCCCATGGATACCTGGGAACCTTTGGATACCGTCGCGGATGAGAGATTGTAGTAAGTTGTGAAATACTTGCCATGCTGAATGGTCACAGCCATACTGCCGGCCACATCAAAGACGGATTTCACCACCCC
>JBEEMB010000133.1:0-2890 GCA_041167815.1 Bacteroidota bacterium
TACGCATCGCCTGAGCTTCGAAAGGAATGTTGCCGGATCCGCAAAGTGGAACCCCTTAAGCGAGCATTGGCAGGAGCTGCAGTTTGGATCACAGGCATCAGGGCTGCCCAGAGCCCGAACCGTCAGGTGATGTCTAAATGGGAATGGGATGAGGGAAACAAAGTGTTCAAGTTTCACCCATTGCTGGACTGGACGGACGAGGCCGTCGATGCGTATATTCGCTCAAATAATGTCCCTTACAACGTCTTGCATGATCGCGGATTTCCCAGCATCGGCTGTGCACCCTGCACGCGCGCAGTGCGTCCGGGAGAAGATCCCCGCGCGGGCAGATGGTGGTGGGAATCGAACGACAAGAAGGAGTGCGGGTTGCATCAACATGCAACACCTAACCTCAATTCCTGAGTGTATTGAGGGATGAAAAATATCAGTGTATCAACAGACAACGATAGTAACCGACATGAGTAGTATCGACAACCGGAGATTGGACCATCTCCGTCAACTTGAGTCAGAAAGTATTTACATCCTTCGCGAAGTCGCGGCCCAGTTCGAAAGACCCGCGCTGCTATTCAGTGGGGGAAAAGATTCGATCACCCTGGTCAGACTGGCTCAAAAAGCATTCGCGCCCGGCAGATTTCCGTTTCCGCTGGTACATATCGACACCGGACATAATTTCCAGGAAGCATTGGATTACCGCGATGCACTGGCCCGTGAGGTTGGTGCTGAGTTGATCGTGCGGAAAGTGGAGGACACCATCCGCCAGCGAGGCCTTACCGAGCCGCGCGGAAAGTTTGCCAGCCGTAACTGGTTGCAGACACACACGCTGCTGGATACCATTTCGGAGTTCGAATTCGATGCCTGTATCGGGGGTGCCCGTCGGGATGAGGAGAAGGCAAGGGCGAAAGAGCGTATTTTTTCTGTTCGCAATGATTTTGGAGAATGGGACCCCAAACTCCAGCGACCTGAGTTATGGGATGTTTACAACGGACGCATCCACAAGGGAGAAAATGTGCGGGTATTCCCGATCAGCAACTGGACGGAACTTGATGTGTGGAGTTATATTCGTTCAGAAAACATCCCGTTGCCTTCGATTTATTTCGCCCATGAGCGGGAAGTATTGGTTCATGAAGGCCAGCTGATTGCCATATCTCCTTTCATTGAGATAGAAGCAGGCGATACCGTGGTGACCCGCAGTGTCCGCTACCGGACGGTAGGTGACATGACCTGCACCGCCGCCGTGGAAAGTACAGCTTCGACCCTCGATGAAGTAGTGGCCGAAATCATGGACACGCGCATCAGCGAACGCGGTGAGACGCGGATCGACGACCGCGTGACGGAAGCAGCAATGGAGGACCGAAAGAAAGGTGGCTATTTCTGATGCATCCCTGATGACCACACATTTATATTTATTTACTACATACCCGATCGATCGATATGGATATATTGAGATTCATCACCGCCGGCAGCGTGGATGACGGAAAGAGCACCCTCATCGGCAGACTCTTATACGACAGTAAGAGCATTTTGGCAGACCAGCTCGAAGCCGTTGAACGAAGTTCAAAAGGACGAACAGACGGAGGGATCGATTTGGCGCTCCTGACCGACGGGCTTCGTGCTGAGCGGGAACAGGGCATCACGATCGATGTGGCGTATCGATATTTTTCCACACCTGTCCGGAAGTTCATTATCGCCGATGCGCCCGGTCATATTCAGTACACGAGAAATATGATCACCGGCGCCAGCCATGCCGATGCGATCATCATTCTGATCGATGCACGTCAGGGTGTGTTGGAACAGACACGCCGTCATTCGATCATCGCTTCCATGCTGCGTATCAAGCATGTCATTGTAGCCATCAATAAAATGGACCTGGTTGATTTTTCGGAAACACGTTTCGATGAGATTCGTCAGGAATACCATGGCGTGGCGGAAAGTCTGGGGATGGAAGATGTCAGATTTATTCCCATCTGTGCCGTGGCAGGCGATAACATCGTGGATGCCTCTGTGCGCATGCCCTGGTACGATGGTGGGACCCTGTTGAACATGCTGGAAACACTGGAGTTGAGCGGAGATATGAATTTGGATCATCCCAGATTCCAGGTACAATATGTTATCCGTCCTCAAACCCCTGAATTGCACGATTATCGTGGCTATGCGGGTCGAATCGCCAGCGGCGTTTATAAAAAAGGAGATCCGGTCAGGGTGTTGCCATCCGGTCGAGAAAGCAGGATTGAAAGGATTGAGATCGCAGGAGTGGAGGTGGAGGAAGCCTTCGCCGGTCAGAGCGTTGTCATCCTTTTATCGGATGATGTGGATATTTCGAGAGGTGATATGATTGTTCATCCAGATGATCAGCCCGGCATAGCACAGGAAGCCGATGTGCTCCTATGTTGGTTGGATGAAAAACCCCTTTCCGTCGGGAATAAATATATGCTTCAGCAAAACAGCCGGATCGTTCGCGTGGCAGTCAGGGAAATATCACACCGCATCGACGTGAATACCCTTGAAAAAAATCCGGTTGATGGGGCTGTCAAATTGAATGAAGTAGTACAGGCCAGGCTGAAGATGGCCGCACACCTGGCATTTGATGCCTATGCTGATTTACGTGCCACGGGCCATGCCATTCTGGTGGATGAGACCGGACATGCTACGGTTGCTGCCGTGATGTTCAAATGACGGAGTATGACTTCGGTTGTGCTTGACCGTTAGTTATGGGTAAAAAAGAGGGGCGGCCAGACGAGCCACCCCGTTCATATTCCATGAAAAAAAATCATCGGTCGGCCTGACGGGTCCAGGTATCTGTTCTGCCGATCAGCGAGATGCCGACATAACCTCTTACTTCTATTGTTTGATCGTTCTTTAGTTTGATGGTGCACTCATAGGTACTGCCTTT
>JBEEMB010000234.1:0-2519 GCA_041167815.1 Bacteroidota bacterium
TGAGGCTTCCGAAGGATCTGGCTGTTGCACCCTCGCTAAAAAGGTCGTCTTATTTTCATGAGAAACGGCAGTAGGTTTCCTCCGTTACATCGCTTATATACCATGACCGAACAGCCAGGTCCTTCGTAGGCCTCAGGATGACAGAAAAAGTGGGAGCACTGTCATCCCGAGGCCTCCGAGGGACCTTGTATTCGTTATGGTGTCAGTAGCCTGAAGGATCAGCGCCTGCTTGTTGGGTATAGTCAGATCCCCCGCCAAAACGGGCTTTGGCTTCTTCCAGGATGGCAACCGTAGCTGTGGCACCCACTCTGGAGATCCCTGTTTCGATGGCCGCCAGCATTTCATCGAGGGTGCGGATACCGCCAGCCGCCTTAACTTGAATATCCGGATGCGTGTGTTTGCGCATCAGTAGCAGATCTGGAATGGTCGCCCCTTTCGTTGTAAACTTCCCGTCACTCCCTTTCACGTATCCATATCCTGTGGAGGTTTTGACGAATGCCACGCCCACTTCACTACAGATCTCACAAAGTCTGATCTTCAGATCGTCTGTCAGATAGTCATTTTCAAAAATGACTTTCACAATCCCGCCATGGAGCAGGGTTTCGTCGTTCACCGCCTGTATTTCCTGTTGCACATAATCCCAGTCGCCGGCCATCACTTTTCCGACATTCACAACCATATCGATTTCGGTAGCTCCGTCTGAACAGGCCAGTCGGGCTTCCGCCACTTTGATGGCTGTCGCCGATCCTCCATGGGGGAATCCGATCACGGTGCACACTTCAACCTCGGATCCTTCAAGCAACCTTGCGGCTTCCGCTACGGCGTAAGGCTTCACACAAACAGTGGCCGTCCCATATTTCAGCGCCACTTCACAGCCTTTCCGCAGGTCCTCATCCGTGGCTGTGGGGTGCAGGATGGAGTGGTCGATCATTTGGGCGAGTTGATGTATCCTGTCCATTTTTGTATGTATTAACCGGGCACTGATTTTTATCTATAAAGGTCAATGGCAATACCAGATTTGTCTGGTTTTAAGTTTTTGGACAACGCTCCAAGGGTTATTGATCAAAATGGTTTGGCCATCCTTCCTGACGAAGATTTCCTGCCTTCGCCAGCACTTCTGTTTCCATTTGGTTTTTGAAGGCAGCCAGCCGATCGGCCAGGGATATGTCTGAAATGGAGAGGATGGATGCCGCGAGGATCGCCGCATTTTTAGATGCATTCAGCGCAACCGTGGCCACCGGTATGCCATTCGGCATCTGCAGGATTGACAACATGGAATCCCAACCGTCGATCGAGTTTGATGATTTGACGGGTACACCAATCACGGGCAGGGTTGTCAGCGATGCGACCATGCCTGGCAGATGTGCGGCACCACCCGCACCGGCGATGATCACGGAAATACCGCGTGACCGGGCCGATTGTGCGTAATCCACCATCCGCATCGGTGTGCGATGTGCAGATACCACCGTCACTTCAAATGATATGCCGAAGGATGTGAGCTGGTCCGCCGCAGCCTTCATCACCGGCATATCGCTGTCGCTCCCCATGATGATGCCCACCACCGGCATCGATTCCACACTGTCGTTACGGTCATGCTGTGCCATGAATCAAATATGAAGGACGTGAATCAAATAAATATAAACATTCATAAAACAGATACAAACGATCTTGGGCATATCAAACTTACGGTGATGTACACCCTGAATTCATTCATCGTCTGATCGTGCCTTTTACTTTTAATGTTTCCCGGATCCGTTCCGCCCGGTGGACGAGTTCGTGCCGGTCGTTGGCCAGCACCGTCACATGTCCCATCTTTCGTCCGGGTCTTGTCTCAAGTTTGCCGTACACATGCACGAAGGTTCTTTCCATCGCCATCACGGCTTCCAGCCCTTCATACACGGGTTCTCCCTCGTATCCTTCGGCGCCGACAAGATTGATCATCGCGGAAGGAAGAATGACATTCGCATCTCCCAGCGGGTAACCAAGGACGATGCGTAACAACATGTCGAACTGCGAGCAGAAATTGCCTTCGATGCTGTGATGCCCACTGTTGTGCACCCTGGGTGCCGTCTCGTTTACCAAAATATCCCCTGAACGATTTACGAACAGTTCAACTGCAAACAATCCGGGGGAACCAAGGTTGCGTGCCACCGATTGGGCGACGGCCTCGGCCTTCCACAAAGTATCCCGAGGCAGGTCTGGCGGACAGAGTTGATAGTCAAGCAGGTTCAATGCGGGATCAAACACCATCTCCACGGGAGGAAAGACGGCTTGGCCACCATGTTGGTCGATGGCTACGATGATCGCCAGCTCCCGTTCGATGTCCACCAGCTGCTCCAATACCGAAGGCGCATCGAATCCGCCGGGGATATCTTCAGGGCGACGGATGATGGTGACCCCGCGCCCGTCGTATCCACCGGTGGCGAGCTTCTGTACGGCCGGTAGTTCCCCAGACAACGCCTCCAGATCCTTACGATCCTGGAGGATACGGAAATCAGAAGTGGGAATGTTGTTTTCCC
>JBEEMB010000269.1:0-5883 GCA_041167815.1 Bacteroidota bacterium
GGGTTGCATCACGAAGCTTTTAAGCAGGAGTTTGATGCCCGTATTCGAAAGTTGTTGGAAGGACGTCATTGAGTGGATATCCTGTTCGAGGGATGACATTTTCAGTTTCTGACGGCAGCTACCTGACGGGAAAGCGGGGCGGATGAAATCCCTTCCGTTAAAAACTCAGCCACCATTTTTGCACCGTATGGATTGTAGTGGCCGTCGCAGGTGAAAAACATCTGCGCGGATGCGGGTTGTCTTTTTTCCAGGAATTCGAAGTATGACCTGAATTCGTGTCCGTTTTTGTCTACGATATCTTTCAGCCTGTTTTCAAGTTCCAGATAATCTTTTTTGTTTTCAGGATGACGTTGAAGTCTGGCGCGTAATTGCTGCCCCGGAAGGTTGATGAATGTCACTTTGGCGCCATTTTTTTCGGCGACCTGTATAACCTGTTGCATATCGTATCCCAGGATACTCAGGTCACGTTGGCGCCAGGCCAGCACTGTCGGTACTGTTTCCTGTTGCTTTTTGGCCTCACTGAAATTAACATACATCTCCCAAACCCTTCTGGAATAGGTAAGCCTGACGAGTCGTCCGAACCATGTGTAGTTGTCGCTCTGCATATGACTGATCAGTCCGCGTTTGATCAGTATCCTGCTGAATTCATCTCTTTTTTGATTGAACATCATGGAGTTCATACTGCTGCTGTCCGGATGTCCGCGATAAACGATCACTTCGGGGTGTCGCGTGTCTTTTCGGTAGGGTTTGTAGTATCTGGTGACGGTATCGTGTTGATAAAAGTCGTTGTCGACCAGGTCGTTCTCCAGGTGTATCAACATGAACACCTGTTTATGTTTGAAACTGTCTGCAAAATGCCGATACAATAGCGATTGCTGTGTACTGCCAGAACGGCTCACTCCCAGGTTGATGGAGGGCTTTCCGGACATCCTGCTGAATTGAGCCGGAATGGTCTCAACCTCAGACAGGCCAAACCCCTCTGTGAAGCTATCCCCCAGGAAGATTATGTTTTCCGGGTTGTTGATATCCGGCATCGGGCCGCGGGCGCCATATCTGTTGAATTTCATCACTACATCGAAACAGTTGGTTCGATGTCGGGACATTTTGTTTGGCACATGCCAGATTCCCCAGGGAAGGGTGGAGTCGATGATTCTCGGATTGAGGACCTGCTGCGCTACTGGAGCATATTCGTCTTTCAGGCTGAAGTTGAGGTAGGTTGGTACGAATTCGAATTTTCTGAGGTAAGGATTGCGGGAAACGATGTAACAAGCGGAAACCACTTCTGTAAGGATCGCCAACAACAAAAGGTTGAAAAAAAGAATGCTCAGAAATTTCTTAAAGGCCATTATGTAGGGTATTGGGTCCATTGCAGACAGGATTTATGTGCCGCCAACGGACATCATTTCCTGTTATGCATCAGTTGCATAATCCGTTACCTTAACGAATGCCCTTCCTAAAAATTGTTTCGGGTTATACAGGAATCATCCGGATAACCTGAGCGAGGAAGTGATGATCTGTCTCGTCAAAGTCAGCGGGTTTTTCACTGTCTACGTCCAGCACGCCTATTACCTCATTGTTTCGGATGATGGGTATTACGATCTCACTCCGCGAGCGGCTGCTGCATGCGATATGTCCGGGAAATTCCGCTACATCCGGGACGATCAGTGTTTTTTGTTCCTGCCAGGAAGTTCCGCATACACCTCTCCCTTTTCTGATGCGTGTGCAGGCGACTGGGCCTTGAAACGGGCCAAGCACAAGTTCGTCTTCTTTTACCAGATAGAACCCCACCCATAGCCAATGGAACTGTTCGTGCAGGGCGGCGCAAATATTGGCGAGGTTTGCTGTCAGGTCGGTTTCTCCTTCGAGGAGTCCTGCGATCTGCGGGATCAGCTGTAGGTACTGTTCCTGTTTGTTTCCTTCCGCAATCTTGAGGTCTTCTGCCATTTGTCAAAGTTACCGGTCGGTTCGCTGAATTTTGTTTTTTTTACACCAGCAAACGATTGCAAATTCCAATTTCCTTCACAGGGTTTGGAGAGATGGGGGGAGCAGTGGTAATTTGATAAAGTTTCCAAATTCAACGATGCTTGTACCATGCGAAATTCATCCATTCCGAGCCTCTCCTTTTGGCAGATCATCAATATGAATGTCGGTTTCTTCGGCATTCAGTACAGTTTTGGTTTACAACAAACCGCGATCAATCCACTGTACACTTTTCTCCATGCCAAGCCGGAGGAGCTTCCGCTGCTGAACCTGGCCGGTCCGATGACCGGGCTTTTGGTTCAACCTATTATTGGAGCCATGAGTGACCGGACCTGGCACCCGCGCTGGGGTCGACGTAAGCCCTACTTTTTGGTCGGGGCGATCATGTGCAGCCTTGCGCTGTTTGCATTCCCGTTCAGCAAGGCGCTGTGGATGGCCGTGGGACTCCTTTGGATCCTCGATGCCGGGAATAACACGGCGATGGAGCCCTATCGAGCATTCATTGCCGACAAATTGCCCCCTTCACAGCGAGCCATGGGCTTTTTGACACAGAGCTTTTTCACCGGACTTGGCATCACATTGGCGAACCTTTCTCTTTTCTTCTTTCAACGTTGGATAAGTGGGGAAACCACTACTGATGATGGTCGTTCCGGTATCCCATACTGGGTTTTCGGTTCCTTCTTTTTCGGTGCCATCTGTTCCATAGGATCCGTATTGTGGTCGACTTCCCGTACTTCTGAGATTCCGCCCAGTGAGGATGAGCTCAAGGCCATGAAATCCAGATCCGGCGGATTGTTTGCGCCATTTATTGAAATCGGTTCCGCCATCCGGGATATGCCATCCGTGCTCTGGCAGCTCGCCCTGGTGTATCTGTTTCAATGGTATGCCATGTTTTGTTACTGGCAATACATATCCCACAGCATCGCATGGTCCGTTTGGCGTACGACCTCTGAGTCAGATCCGGCCCGGTATCAGGAGGCTGTGGGTTGGACGGGTTTGGTGAATGGGTTCTACAATATTGTGACTTTTCTCTCGGCCTTTGGACTGGTCTGGCTGGCTCGAAAATATTCTGCCAGGCTGGTGCATGTCGCTTGTCTGGGCCTGGCCTCCGCGGCCTTGCTCATCCTTCCTGGCATTGAAAATAAATACCTGTTGTTTCCACCGATGATTGGATTCGGTATCGCCTGGGCGAGTATGATGGGGGTACCTTATATCATGGTGGTATCTG
Organism: Bacteroidota bacterium; assembly: GCA_041167815.1. Classification (GTDB taxonomy): domain Bacteria; phylum Bacteroidota; class Bacteroidia; order Chitinophagales; family Chitinophagaceae; genus Pollutibacter. The sequence continues at coordinate 3,209 of JBEEMB010000269.1, forward strand.
CCATTCCCAGGGAGCGTTATGGTGTGTATATGGGCATAGTAAACATGATGATTGTGATTCCCATGATCCTTCAAACCCTGACCTTCGGGTATATCTACGAACATTTCCTTTCCGGTGATCCCGGACATGTCATGTATTTTGCCGGCGTCATGTTGTTGCTTGCCGCACTGGCGACCTTGCGTATTCGGGTGAAAGAGACCACGGATACTGAAACGCCGACGATGCGTGCTGGCCACTGACCGGTGTCATGTAAAATATCGAAGAAAATGAGTATATTATGTATTGGTGAGGCGTTGATCGATATGATCTGTACCGATCGGGGTATGCGACTGGCCGATGGGGTACATTTTCTCAAAAAGCCGGGAGGTGCGCCTACCAATGTGGCGGCAGCCGTTGCGGCACTTGGTGGCCGGGTGAAACTCGCCGCCAAGGTTGGGACGGATCCGTTTGGCGACCACCTGGTGGAAGTATTGGGCTCGTTCGGGGTGGATACCACATATGTCCTCAGGGATGCATCCTGTTTTACCACTTTTGCATTTGTGTCGTTGATGGAAAACGGGGAGCGTGATTTTTATTTCAATCGTGGAGCCGACGGTCAATTGACGTCCAATGAGGTGGATGAGATCTCCCTGGACGATGTCTCCATCGTGCATTTTGGATCCGCCACGGCGTTTCTTCCGGGGCCATTACAAAAAACCTATCTGGATCTCTTGAACCGTGCCCGATCGGAAGGGCGCATGGTGAGTTTCGATCCCAATTACCGGCATCTGTTGTATCGGGATGACATACCAGGATTCATCCGTCAGGCCATGCATTTCATCGGACATTGTGATTTCTTCAAAGTGAGTGATGAAGAGGCCCTGTTACTGACGGGGAAATCCATCGTTTCTGACGCGGCAACGGATCTCCGGAAACAAACCAATGCTGTATTCGCTGTCACCCTGGGGAAAGACGGGACCCTTCTTTGTGTTGGAGATCACCAACAAATCATTCCCAGCATTCCTGTTGAGCCAGTCGATACGACAGGCGCAGGTGACGCCTTTGTTGGAGCGGTTTTGCATCAATTGGCTGCCAGCCAGACGGACGGCGCCGGGCTTCCCGGCATCGAAGCATGGCAACAGATCATGCTGAAGGCAAACCGTGCCGGGGCCAGAACATGCGCATATCTGGGGGCCATGGAGGCCTTCAGGCATTTGAACAAGGAAATTCTTGATTAACGATTTGATCGTGTACAGGCATTCATTACATCAACAGATCAGACAACTCCTCGGGGAGGCCACAGGTGCTGGAACGTCACAGCCGGATGCATCTTTCGTCACCAGGCTGACCGCCAATGCCACCACTCTCCAAGGGTTGTTCCATGAATTGTACGGCGCGCACCCTGATCGTGACCGTTGTTTCGAAGACATGATCCGAATCCTGATGGACGGTCATGCAAACAGGTCCGCCACCTTGCGGGATCGGGATGATCGAAAGCTGGACGAAGGGCACTGGTTCCTATCCAACAAGATCACGGGAATGAGTCTGTATGTTGACCGTTTCTCTGGTGATCTCACCGGTATGCATGACAAGCTGTCGTATTTCAAAGAGCTTGGTATCAATCTGCTCCATCTGATGCCTTTGTTTGAGAGTCCGGAAGGGGAGAGTGATGGTGGATATGCCGTGTCCGATTTCAGGCGGATGGATCCCCGGTTTGGTACCCTGGAGGATCTGCGTGTATTGCAGGGGCGAATGCAGGATGAGGGCATGTACCTCATGATGGATATCGTATTCAATCACACTTCACATCATCATGAATGGGCTCGTCGGGCCAAGTTGGGAGATCCTGCATATCAGGATTTCTTTTATATGTTCGCCGACCGTACAATGCCCGATGTATATGATGCAGGCATGCCTGAAATCTTTCCTGAAAGCGCTCCCGGCAATTTTACCTGGGTGGAGGAATGTGGCAAGTGGGTGATGACGGTCTTTCACAGGTATCAGTGGGATCTCAATTACAGGAATCCGCGGGTATTCATTGAAATGCTTGACACTGTCCTCTTTCACGCGAACCTGGGCATAGATATCCTCCGCATCGATGCTCCTGCGTTCATCTGGAAGGAGCCGGGGACGACCTGCCAGAATCTTCCCAAGGCGCATACTTTACTAAGGTTGCTGCGCAGGTGTGTGGCGACATCAGCACCCGGGATGGCCTTGCTTGGAGAAGCGATTGTGGCTCCGGAGGAAATCATGCGATATTTTGGAACGGGCATCTTTACGGCACAGGAATGCGATGTAGCCTATAACGCTACACATATGGCCCTGCAATGGGATGCGCTCGCCACAGGGGATACCCGCATTATGCTGGCGGCACAACCGGAAATACAGCAAAAACCATTTGGTACCACCTGGATCAATTACGTCAGGTGTCATGACGATATCGGCCTCGGCTACACGGATGAGATGATCCGTCAGGCCGGTTTCGATCCATACGCGCATCGCCGATACATCAAGGATTATTATTCAGGAGTCCATCCGGGATCAGACGCGCGTGGGGCGTTGTTTTCCGTGAATCCAAAGACACAGGATGCGCGTATCAGCGGTTCGCTGGCATCTCTCTGTGGTTTGGAGTCTGCCCTTGCTGCAGGCGATGGCAATGGGGTCGACGTGGCTTTGAACCGCATCGTGATGATGCA
>JBEEMB010000312.1:0-5030 GCA_041167815.1 Bacteroidota bacterium
TCCAAGGCCACACATCGGGTGAGATACATACATGAAGGGGTCGGCCATGTGCGTGAATCCTTCGTCAGTTATCCGGACCAGGTGATGGTCGTGATGCTTACTTCCAACAAGCGTGGAGGCACTTCCGTTAAGGTCAGCCTGAAGGACGATCGAAAGACGGAGGTAACGGTCACGGGTAACCGAATATCTTTCCGTGGTGCGCTGAAGGAGAACGGCATGGAATATGCCTGCGGGCTGCAGGTGGTTTCGAAAGGCGGGACCATTGTACCTGTCGCAGGGGCACTTGATATTCGACAGGCTGATACGGTATTCATTTTGCTCAATGCCATCACATCTATAAAGCGTTTCTCCGGACGTGATGCCTTCGGCCCCTTACCGTTGGAACGGATGGAAGGTTCGATCCAGCGTGCGGCGCGGATGTCTTACAATCAATTAGTGCAGCGCCATCGAAAAGATTTTGGCGGTTTGTTCGATCGTGTTGATTTGAGCCTGGGGCCGGTGGTTGACCGCCCGACCTATGAACGCGTGTTGGCGGTTGCCAAGGGCGGATCAGACCATGCGCTCGAAGCTTTGTTGTTTCAGTACGGTCGTTATCTGTTGATCAGTTCTTCGCGTAAGGGCGGGCTTCCGGCGAACCTGCAGGGACTGTGGAATGATTCCAGCAGGCCGCCATGGTACAGCCAGTACACGACGAACATCAATATTGAGATGAACTACTGGCTGGCGGAGGTGACGAACCTTTCCGAGGTACATCAGCCTTTATTCGACTGGGTATTGAATATGTCGAAGGTGCAGAAGACGACGACTGACAGTATCATCAAGACGAGCCGTGGCTGGGCTTCCTACAGCACGAACAATATTATGGCAGGCGGCAGTAAATGGCGACTGCACCGGCCTGGAAGTGCCTGGTTGTCGCGGCATTTCTGGGAGCATTTTCTGTACACACGGGATACTGTTTTCCTTCGTGACACTGCATTTCCGCTCATCAGGGATATTGTTGATTTTTGGGAACATCATCTGGTGGCCCGGCCCGATGGCAAGCTCATTACACCTGATGGCTGGTCGCCGGAGCACGGTCCGGGAAAGAATGAAGGGGATCAGAAACCTTATCCGGGCGTGACTTACGACCAGCAGATCGTGTACGATCTTTTCACAAATTATATCAAGGCTTCAGCCATTTTGAATGGGGATGCGGATCACCGACGCAAGATTTCGGTTATGCGTGACCGTTTGCTTGGTCCGACCATCGGGCGCTGGGGTCAGTTGCAGGAGTGGATGGAGGATGTGGATGATTCCACGGATCGTCATCGTCATTTATCGCATCTTTTCGCCGTGTATCCCGGAGAGCAGATCACACCGGGCAAGACGCCTGTGTGGGCAAAGGCTGCGGCTGTTGCCCTGGCGTCCAGGGGAGATGTGAGCACGGGTTGGAGCAGTGCCTGGAGGATTTCTTTGTGGGCCAGGTTATTTGATGGGGATCGGGCATATCGTTCGATACAATCCATCACGAACCCGGCAGAGCAATTGCGCAACGATCGGGCCGGCAGTGGTGTCTACGTGAATCTGTTCGGTGCGCATCCGCCCTTCCAGATGGATGCGAATTTCGGATACACGGCCGGTGTGGCGGAGATGCTGTTGCAGAGTCATGCCGATACGATCCAGCTGTTGCCGGCATTGCCAAGGGTGTGGGCAGAGGGACAAGTCAGAGGTTTGAAGGCCCGCGGAAACGTTACGGTGGACATGACCTGGAAGGATGGTCAAATGCAGCGTGCCGTTCTGCAGCCCGCATTCTCCGGGTATTACATGATCCGTTATGGCAACAGGGTGGCAAAACTGCGGCTTGTGGCCGGTAAGCGGTATGTGTTGGACGGGCGCGTCACGATTTTGAATGAAGCACAGCAGCCAGCCAAGGCTACGCCGAAACCTGCGACAGATCTAAGTTGGTGGAAGCGCGATAAATTCGGGATGTTTATTCACTGGGGTTTATCCACGTTGATGGGTAAGGAGATCAGCTGGTCGAGGGCGGGTTATGGTGCGGCCAAATATGATTCGCTGCGGTATCGATTCAATCCGGTTGATTTTGATGCGGACAAGTGGGTGGAGGTCGCCAAGGCCGGTGGCATGAAGTATATCATCTTCACGGCCAAGCATCACGACGGATTTTGCAACTGGTTCACGAAGACGACGGATCACAACATCGGGAATACGCCCTTCAAAAGGGATATCTGTAAGGAGCTTGCCAATGCCGCGCGCAAAGCGGGTTTGAAGATCGGCTGGTACTATTCTCCGGCGGATTGGAAGGATCCGGATTGCCGTCATCCGCAGCGCAATGAGATCTATGTGCGTCGTATGCAGGAGCAGGTGCGTGAGCTGCTCACCAACTACGGAAAGATCGATCTGATGTGGTTTGATTTTGAAGGCGGTCCGATCCCCGGGGATCCGGCGCCTATGTATAAAATGGTCAAGCAACTGCAACCGGGCATCATCGTCAACAACCGATTGGATGTTGTGCACACGGATGAGTCGCATGGATATGTCGGTCCGAATGGAGATTATGCCACGCCGGAAGGTTTCGTGGCAGGTTGGGGCGGCGTTCCCTGGGAGACCTGCACCAATTTGGGTCATCAGTGGGCCTGGAAATGGAATGATGAACCCCGTAAAATCGGTGAAGTGCAGCAGACGCTGATCCGTTGCATTGGTGGCAACGGGAACCTGCTGCTCAATGTGGGGCCTGATAGTCTCGGTGTGATACCGCCCAGCTTTGAGGCGCGGTTCCGTGAAATGGGTCAATGGATCAAAGGCCGTGAAACATCCATTTATGGTACGGTTCCGGGCATGTATGCGCCGGGTAAGGAATATGTATGTGTTTCGAGGGCCGGTGTCACTTATATTCATTTTTGGGGAAAGAGCCGTGATGCGATCGTGTTGCCTCCTGCTTCCGGCAGGGTACTTGCTGTGAAAAGCCATGATGGCAAAGCGTTGTCTTATATTCAGTCAGACACCGCCCTGATCATCAGGCCTGATGCAGCATCTTCCTCCGATCCATTGCTCACATTCATGTTGACCATTGATCCGAAGCCAGTGGCTGGCACATTCATCAGACCGGCCAGCGTTTCCGGGTCACTCGCATATCGTACAAAGGTTACGGCATCGAGTTCAGTGGCGCAGATGTTACACGATCCTTCGGCTGTTGTGGATGACAATCCGGCCACGCACTGGAAATTGGGTCGGCGCACGGATGTCGACTGGCATGCGTATTACGGCGCGGATATCAATTATCGGTCGAGGGCGCTGACATCGTTGTTCTGTGACAGTGGATGGCTGGAACTGGATCTGGGCAAGACTTCCAGCGTATCGAGGATCCGTTTGACGGAACACAAGTTTCACGATTCTTCCATTGGCGGGTTCGAGGTCATGGCAGAAGTGAATGGACGATGGACGAGCATTGCCCGGGATCAACGCATGGGTTCCTGGGAGAAAAGCATATCGACGGTCAATGCACGCAAATTCCGTCTGGTGATCCGTGGGTCTGAGGGAATGCCCGGTATCGCTGAGTTTCAACTGTTTGAAAAATAAATATAAGTGTATGAAAAAGGTGATCCTTTTATCATGTGTGACTGCATGGATGACTCAGGCAACGGTCAACGCCCAACAGCCTGTCATCAGCGGGATTCATCCGCATTTGGCGCAGTATAATGATGAGGGCGAGTGTGGAACGGGCGCCGTTGTGCAATGGGCCGGGAAATTATGGACTGTCAGTTATGGTCCACATTCTCCCTTTGGGTCTTCTGATAAATTATATGAGATCAGTCCGGATATGTCCCGTGTCGTGCGGGCAGAATCCGTTGGCGGTACGCATGCCAATCGAATGATTCACCGGGAGTCAGGGCAGTTGTTCATCGGTTATCATGTGATCGATGCGAAAGGGAATGTGCGCACCATCGATCCGAACCGTATGCCAGGCCGTCTGACAGGTATGGCGCGCAGCCTGCAGGATCCGGCGAACAAGATCCTGTATGCCACGATGGAAGAGGGTTTCTATGAAGTGGATGTGCATACACTGGAGGTGAAGATGCTATTCAAGGATGGCAACCAGATGCGCAAGGAAGGTGCCTCCACACATGAGAGTCCGTTGTTGCCCGGCGTACATGGCAAGGGATTTTATTCCGGTCAGGGCGTGTATGTGTATTCCAACAATGGAGAGGCCGGTCCAAAGGCGAGGGTAGATCCCACCATTGAAGCGGGATCTCTTTGTGAGTGGGATGGCAAGACCTGGAAAGTCATCCGTCGAAACCAGTTTGTGGAAGTGACGGGCCCTGGTGGCATATATGGCAATGCCCAACCGGATCGGGATCCGATCTGGGCCACCGGCTGGGATCACCGATCTGCCATGGTTGGTGTGCGGGCTGATGGCGGATGGAGTTTCTATCGTATCCCGAAGGCCACGAATACGTATGACGGGGCGCATGGCTGGAATACGGAATGGCCGCGCATCCGCAATATCGGGACGGATAAACAGCCGGATTATCTCATGACCCTGCATGGGATGTTCTGGTCGTTCCCTCAGGGATTTCGTCCCGGTGCGACGGCAGGTATCAGGCCCAGGTCTTCCTATCTGAAGGTGGTGGGTGATTTTGAGCGTTGGAACGACAGGATCGTATTGGGTTGTGATGATGCAACCAAGAGTGAGTTTCTGAGTAATCGTGCGGATAAGGCGGGTATCCCGGGTGCGGGTCAGTCACATTCGAATCTCTGGTTCACAGGGCTGAATCTGCCGGACAACAATGGCCCGATCGATGCCTTCGGATCCGTTTTTCTGAAAGACACTGTTCGCGCGGGTCAGGCCTCCGACCCTTATCTTTTTGCGGGTTGGAAGCAACGTACGTTATGGGTGAACAACCATGGTGATAGGGAGATGGAAATCGTTGTAGAAATCGATGCAAGGGGTGATGGCCGTTGGAAGGGAACCTCGCGGTTCATATTGGCGCCCATGACTTCGAAGATGGTGGTCATGGATCCTGCGATTTCCG
>JBEEMB010000042.1:0-4465 GCA_041167815.1 Bacteroidota bacterium
GCCCGCCCTCGACTCTGCCGTCGCCATCCACACCCCCGTGGGCTCGAGAGGCATTGGCGCCCAAGTCAACCCCAAGCTCGTGCCCATCGGTCACAAGCTGCGCAGTGGCGATCAGATTGAGATCATCACCTCCAACAAACAGAAACCCACCGACGACTGGCTTGCCCTGGTCGTAACCGCCAAGGCCAAGTCGCGCATCAAAGATGCCCTGAAGGAAGAAAAACGCCGCATCGCGGATGAAGGGAAATATGTCCTTCAACGCCGGCTCGAATCCTTGGGTGCCGCCTACCATCAACAGAACATCGAGGAAGTCACCAATTTTTACAAACAGTCATCCGCACTCGATCTGTTCTACCAGATCGCCGTCAAAGCCATCGACCTAAAAGATCTTAAGGAATTCAAACTGCATGGCGACCGACTTGAAGCGCCCAAACCAATCAAGGTCGAATCGGTCCCACGGCCAGATACGGAAGCGCCTCGACCCCAGCCACAAAAGGATACAGAGCTGATCATCTTCGGCGAAAGCAGCGACAAGGTAATGTACCACCTGGCCAATTGCTGCAAACCCATCCCGGGCGATAATGTCTTTGGTTTCGTGTCCACCGGCAAAGGCCTTGTCATCCACCGCACCAATTGCCCGAATGCGGCCAGACTCATGGCTAATTTTGGTCATCGCGTGGTAAAGACCAAATGGGCCAAAAACAAGGAAATTTCCTTCCTCACCGGCCTCCAAATCACCGGTATCGACGATGTCGGTGTCATCCATAAGATCACCAACCTGGTCAGCGGAGAACTGCGCATCAACATCAACGCCCTTACCGTGGAAGCCCAGGATGGCATATTTCATGGAAATATCCGACTCTATGTCCACGACAAAGAAGAGCTGGACAACCTGGTACATCGATTGAAATCGCTGCCCGGTATCCATGCCGTGGAACGTTACGATACAGACCCCGCCCTCCAGGAGAGCTATTAAATTTCACCCATAAGCCTCATTCGATTACTTTTGTGCCGCCTTCGGCAAAAACACATACAGGATGATTGACGTACTGCTGGGACTACAATGGGGTGATGAGGGAAAAGGAAAGATCGTGGATTTTTTCGCCCCCAATTATGACATTATCGCGCGATTCCAGGGAGGCCCCAATGCAGGCCACACCCTGTACGTGGACGGACAAAAAGTGGTGCTGCACCAAATCCCGTCAGGGATCTTTCACCCCCATACCGACAACCTCATCGGAAGCGGCGTGGTACTTGATCCGGTAACCCTCCTGCGCGAATTCCAGAAAGTGGAAGCCATGGGGGTCGATCCGAGGAAAAATCTCTGCATTTCCGAGAGGACACATCTCATCCTCCCCACGCATCGCGCGCTGGATAAGGCTTCCGAATTATCGAAAGGAGAGGAGAAAATCGGATCCACCCTCAAAGGGATCGGCCCGGCTTACATGGACAAAACAGGGCGAAACGGCCTGCGAGTCGGAGACATTCTGGATAAGAATTTCACCACCCAGTACATACGTCTTCGTCTCAAGCACCAAAAAATGCTTGATTCATTCGGATTCAGGGAAGACATCACCGACTGGGAAGAAGAATTTTTTGAAGCACTCGAACTGCTGCGCCAACTGAAGATCGTCAACGGCGAGTACCATATCAACGAACAACTCAGGGCAGGTAAGAAAGTCCTGGCAGAAGGCGCACAGGGCAGTATGCTCGATGTGGATTTCGGGACATTCCCCTTCGTGACATCCTCCAATACCATTTCTGCAGGCGTCTGCTCCGGTCTGGGCGTCGCCCCTCAAAAAATCCGCGAGGTGATCGGTGTGACCAAGGCCTACTGCACCCGCGTCGGCAGCGGACCATTCCCCACCGAACTCCATGATGATACGGGAGAACTGCTCAGAAAAACAGGGAACGAGTTTGGCGCTACCACCGGTCGCCCTCGCAGATGCGGATGGATAGACCTCGTCGCACTCGACTTCGCCTGCATGATCAACGGGGTTACCCAGATCGTCATGACGAAGTCCGATGTGCTCGACGAATTTCCAGTGCTCAACGTTTGCGAATCATACAAAATTGACGGGAAGCAGGTGGCACAAGTCCCCTATCAAATGCAGAAGACAGACATCGATCCCGTTTACACGCCTTTCGATGGCTGGATGACGGACATCACACAAATTGATTCCTATGCAGCCCTGCCAGACCGCATGAAGTCTTATATCGCTCATATCAACACCAGACTGGGCGTTCCGGTCAGGTATATTTCCAATGGTCCCGGTCGCGACCAGATCATTGATGTAGAAAAGGGCTGAAGCTTCTGATTTTACTGAGTAAAAAAAATTTGGAGATTTAAATTTCTCGTAGAAATTTTACGCATAGAACTGTTGAATTGTATGGCCAAAGCTGAGAAACCAAAGAAGACGCCGGCGAAGACATCCGCCACTCCTGCTGCTAAATCCGCTGCGCGGAAAGCGCCTGCCAAATCCGCAAAGAAGGAAGAGGACGAGGATGACGAATTGCTTGATGATGAGCAGCCGGCAAAAAGCGGCGTGGCCAAAACCACGACTTCGTCCAAGAAAAAGGGGGCCGCTGAGGATGACGATGAGGATGATGCGGAAGACATCGTCGATGATTGGGACAAACCCGAAGAAGAAGATAACTGGGACCCCGATTTCGATGAGTTCGATGTGCCCAAGTCCAAAGCCCGCAAAACGACAGGCGGAAAGAAAGGCACGGATGACGACGATTTCTCCGTCGATGAAGAGTTCAAAGACATGGGACTCTTCGATGATAATGGAGGATTCGACGATGATGATGATGTATTCTGATCTCCCCGATGATAAAGATTCCCACAAAGAGGCTCATTTGAGCCTCTTTGTCGTTTATATCCTTTTGCATACCTTCCTTGAAACATTTTCAGATGTCCCCTTACATGGCTGAAGTGATCGGCACTGCGCTGGTCATCATTTTCGGAAACGGCGTTGTCGCCAACACCCTGCTCAAAGGCTCGAAAGGTCAGAACGGTGGCTGGATCGTAATTACCCTCGGCTGGGGAATGGCAGTCTTTATTGGTGTCTACGCCTCCGCAGACGCCAGCGGCGCTCACTTGAATCCCGCCGTTTCGCTGGCGTTGGCTACCCTCGGTAAGTTCGATTGGGCAACAGTCCCAGGTTATGTGATCGCACAGTTCGTTGGTGCGGCCATCGGTCAGCTCTTTGTTTGGGTCATGTACAGGCAACATTTCGACGCCACGGAAGACCCCGGACTACAACGCGCCTGCTTCTGTAATGAACCCGCAATACGTCACCTGCCATCCAATCTTATCACGGAAACATTGGCCACCTTCGTTTTCGTACTCGCCATCCTGTTTATCCAGGGGCCGGATGCAGGCCTCGGATCCCTCAAAGCCTTGCCGGTAGCCTTGCTCGTGTTGGCGATGGGGCTCAGCCTGGGAGGGCCAACCGGTTATGCCATCAATCCGGTTCGTGATTTAATGCCCCGTATCATGCACGCCATCCTGCCAATCAAAGGCAAAGGAAGCTCCGATTGGGCATACGCATGGGTGCCCGTACTCGGGCCCGCCTTGGGCGGAATCCTGGCTGCCCTCGTCTATCCTATGCTCTCCTGAAGGCATCGATAAACAATTCCCATACCCGAAAAGTGGAAAAAACTCCGTTTTTCAGGATTTCCATTCCTGAATTAGGCTTTTTTATCTCTATTTACGTGCTTACCTTTGCGCCACGATTGAAAAAATCACCTCATATCTCATACTATGGCCAACAACGGTAAAATCAAACAGATCATCGGTGCGGTGGTGGACGTGCATTTCGACGGACAACTGCCCGAAATCTATAACGCACTCGAACTGAAGAAGGAAAATGGCGACAAGCTGGTCCTCGAAGTGCAACAGCACCTGGGTGAAGACAGCGTACGCTGCGTCGCCATGGATGGTACCGAAGGCCTGGTGAGAGGCATGCAGGTGTCAGACACAGGAAAAGCCATCGCCATGCCCACAGGTGAAGGCATCAATGGTCGCCTGTTCAACGTAACCGGTGATCCGATCGACGGACTTCCCGCAGTTTCCAAAGAAAATGGCCGCGCCATCCACGCCAAGCCGCCATTGTTCGAAAACCTGAGCACCGCAACAGAAGTACTCTTCACCGGTATCAAGGTCATCGACCTGATCGAACCCTACGCAAAGGGTGGTAAGATCGGTCTCTTCGGTGGTGCAGGTGTAGGTAAAACCGTACTTATCCAGGAGCTGATCAACAACATCGCCAAGGGTTATGGTGGCCTCTCCGTATTTGCAGGCGTAGGTGAGCGTACCCGCGAAGGAAATGATCTGCTCCGTGAAATGATCGAAGCTGGTATCATGAAATACGGCGATGAGTTCAAGCACAGCATGGAAGAAGGCGGCTGGGACCTCGAAAAGGTTGATATGGAAGGATTGAAAGAGTCCAAAGCAACC
>JBEEMB010000082.1:0-12137 GCA_041167815.1 Bacteroidota bacterium
AAACCCCTGCTGAATCCCTCGAATTGACCGGCCGGCTTCCGGAATCATTATATCAGACACAGATGCGGGAACGATTGTCGTCCGTCTCGTTAAGATGATCGGGAGATTCAGGATTTCTAAGGTCGGATGACTCCTGTCGCTTCCCGGAGGGAGGAGGGCCGGATGAAGAGGCGTGTTTTCAGGATTTCTTCATGATCTTCCGGTATCACGCCATGTTTTTGCATCTTCTCGATGAGCAGTTTGCAGGCGAGTTTACCCAATTCGAAGGATGGCATTTCCACGCTGCTGACGGCGGGTGTAACGAGTTGAACCGTTGGTTCGTTATTGAAACCAACCAAACCGATATCATTCGGCATTTGTAAGCCCTTTTCCCGAATGGCCAGCATGGCTCCAATAGCGATGCGGTCGCTGATGGCGAATATGGCATCGGGTCTTTTTTTCATGCTCAACAGGTCGAGGGTTGTCCAATATCCAGACTCCTGACTGAAGTCACAATGAACGATCAGCTCACGGTCGACCTTCCTTTTTGCTCCTTTGTGTGCATCGAGATAGCCTTTCGTCCTTTTCTTTCCGATGCCCAGATTTTTTGGGCCGGCCAGTATGGCGATTCGCCGATAGCCTTGTTGAATCAGGTGTTCTGTCGCCTGGAAACCTCCCAGTACATTATCAACCCGAACGATGGGTGCTTTCAGTTCCGATGAACTCCGGTCGAATTGCACCATCGGCAGTTTTCGTTTGAGGATTTCCTGCAAATGATCGAAAATCTTGGTTTCGCTGGACACAGATACCAGCACACCGTCCACCAGGCTTTCCAGCAGTCTTTTCGTATTGGCCAATTCCCGTCCATAGGATTCATTGCTTTGACAGACCATCACGGTATATCCTGACTCCAATGCTGCTTCGTCAATCCCCCTGATCATAGTGGATAGCACATTGTCGAGGTTCGGAACGATGACCCCGATGGTTCGCGTTTGCCGCTGCTTCAGACTGAGTGCCAGTCTGCTTGGTGTGTAGCTAAGGGACGCTGCCAGCTCCATGACCGCCTGTCTGGTTTCCGGGTTGACGTCCGGGGCATTCCGAAGGGCCCTTGATACCGTAGAAAGCGAAAGGTTTAGTTGTCTGGCAATGTCCTTAATGGTGACTTGTCCGTCCATTTTCGGGTTTTGAACCGGTCGAAGTTAATTATTTTTTGCAGCATTGCCGGTAACCTTGCCGGTAACGTTATCGGTCATGATATTTTATAAATTACGAGTTATATATCTATATATTTTAATAAAAAGTCATAAAAACGCCTGATAAATTATAAATTATTCAACACTCGCCGGCATGCAATAATTCGATATTCGGCGTAGCATTACCTTCTCGTTTGAGGATCGGTTGTTTGTCAATCTGAATTTGATGTTTATTCAACACTGGGTCGGCTTCCACACTGAGGTAGACCGGACGCTTTGACAGGCGCTGATCGTCAGACTTGTTTCACGTATTGAAAAAAGGAACATATGCTAAAGACGAATCGAAGAAAAGACCTGCCCTGGTGGTCGGTCGCCTGCATCAGAGGACTCTGTTTGATTGTTGCCATGGTGGGCTGCACTACCCTGCAGGCCCAGCAATTAAAGGTAACAGGTGTTGTGAAGGATGCAGCGGGTAAACCCATCGAAGGGGTGACCGTGGCTGTGAAAGGTCAGCCTGCTGTGACACTGACCGATGAAAAGGGACGCTACTCCCTCGCTGTGCCAGACTCAAAATCCATCATCGTATTTTCTTCCATCGGCTTTACAGATCTGTTGGAAACCGTGGGTACGCGGAAGACTGTAAATCCTGTCATGACCCAGGGTAGCTCGAACCTGGAGGATGTGGTAGTGGTAGGTTACGGCACGCAGAAAAAGCGTGACGTTACGGGTGCCATCACTTCGGTGAACAGCACACAAATCACACAACGTCAGCCAAAGGATCTGGCAGATGCATTGCAGGGTCTTGCCCCCGGACTTCAGATTGCGCAAGCCTCCGGTCGCCCGGGTGCTGATGCATCGATCCGTATTCGTGGTATCGGTACGCTGCAGGGTGGTGCTGATCCGCTCTTCATCGTGGATGGAGCACAGGGGGTCGATATCTCAGGACTGAACCCGAATGATATCGAATCCGTGGAGATCCTCAAGGACGCAGCATCTGCGGCGATCTATGGATCTCGTTCCGCCAACGGCGTGATCATCATCACCACCAAGCGTGGTAAGGAGGCGAAGCCACTCATTCAAGTGCGCTACATGACCAGCGGTAGTCAGTTATCGCACAAGATAGAACAGGCTAATGCCGCGGAACGCCGTTTGTATGAGTTCAAGCGCAGTGGTGGTGGCAGTCTGAATGCAGACTCCCTGAACCCGTCTTACAACGCCGATAACGACCACCAGGACCTGCTCTCCCGCACGGGCATTCGTCAACAACTCGATCTGAGCGTAAGTGGTGGAAGCAAAGGGTTGAACTATTATGGAGGTATCGGTTACCTGAACGACGAAGGCATCATCCTGAACAGCTATGCGCGCACACTCCGTGGCCGCTTCAATATGGATTACAAGCCGAATGCCAGATTCTCAGCCGGCAACAATCTCCAGCTCTCATATACTACGGAAAACCGCATCGATGATGGGGCAACCCTCCAGCAAGCCATCCAGCGACCTCCGACTTTCAGGATCTATTACCCGGATGGCACACTGGCCCCTGTCCAGGGCGGACGTCGGAACCCGGTCGCAGAGGCCCTGTATCGAAAGAATGAGTATGAGATCCTCTCGATGAATCTGTACACCTATGCGACGATCAATTTCAACAAGGACCTCAAGTTCACAACAGATGCGAATATTCGCGCCACAACCCAGGAGAACCTCCGGTTCATTCCACGCATCCTGAGCACGGCGACGCCTGCCGATAACAGCGGTGGCATCACCAACAGCCTCCGTGGTTATTGGATGGCCCAGGCTTTCTTCAACTACAATAAGAAGTTTGGGAAGGATCATAACCTGACCGCAGTGCTGGGTACCAGTGCGGATAATGATTTCCTGCGTTCGGCCACCGTGAACGGTACCACATACGTATCTGAAGAAGTATTGACGCTCAATTCTCCGCAGGTCATCACCCTCAATACCAGCAGTGAAACACGGAGCACATCGGTATCCGGCTTTGGCCGTCTGGGTTACAGCTATCGTGGAAAGTATCTGTTCAACAGCAACTTCCGCGCCGATGCTTCTTCACGTTTTGGTAAGGAGAATCGCTGGGGTTTTTTCCCCTCAGCCTCTGTGGGCTGGCGTTTCTCTGAAGAAAAATTCATGGCTTGGGCGGGTAAGTACCTCGATGAAGGTAAGTTCCGCGCCAGCTGGGGTCAAACGGGTAACGACCGGATCGGCGCCTATGATGCCATCCAGCGTTATGCTTTCGGCGATAATTTCTACAACGGTGCCTCCGGTGTGGCACCATTCGGCACCTTTGGTAACAGCCGATTGAGCTGGGAAGCCACCAGCCAAACGAACATTGGATTGGATCTGGCCTTCTTCGGCAACAGGCTCCTGGTGAACGTAGATTATTACAACAAGATCACCGATAAGCTGCTCTATCAGGCTCCGCTGCCATTGGAGACCGGCTTCAACAATGTGAACGTGAACGTGGGATCTATCCAGAACAAGGGCCTTGAGTTTCTGGTGAACTACACACCTGTCAGAAAGAAGGATTTCCAATGGAACATCATTTACAATATGTCGTTCAACCGGGCTACTGTTCGCAGCCTGTACGATAACATCTCATTGCGTTCAGCTTTCTGGCTGACAGAGCCTGGTGGTCTGCTGGGTAATTTCTATGGATGGCGCGCATTGGGCGTGTATCCTTATAACGAGTCGAATGCATATGATGACAACTGGACTCGTTTGATGCCGGTCATAGGTGCCAACGGCCTGCCCAGCGGCGAATACACATTAGGAGGCAAACCTTACACCGGAAAGGTTAATCGCATGTACACCCAGGGCAACCTGCTCCGCGGTGGCGATGTGATCTGGGATAATATCCGTCAGGACAGTGTGATCGACGACAACGACCGCATGGTGTTGGGCAACGCTCAACCCAAATTCATCGCCGGTTTGTCGAATACCGTCAACTGGAAAGGATTGAGCCTCTCGTTCAACTTCTATGTAAGCTGGGGTGCCCAGCTCTACAACAAGGGTCTGGCCGACTTGAACAACCTCGGAACGGTTAACATCACACCTTCGCCCGATTATATCCGCAATGCCTGGTTCAAACCGGGGGATGTCACGAAATGGTATATCGCGCAGAACAATGCGATGGGTAACTCACGCAACCTGAGCTCACTGTTCCTGGAGGATGCCTCGTTCATCCGTCTGCGGAACATCCGATTGAGCTACAACGTGCCCGCCAAGATCATCAGCAGGCTCAAGACGAAAGGGATCAACGCCTTTGTGTACGGTAACAACCTGCTGACCTGGACCAATTACACCTGGTTCGATCCGGAGATCGATTTCAACGATCCGCTGGAAATGGGTCTGGACAACGGTCGTTATCCCCGCAACCGTGAAGTGGGCGGCGGCATCAACATCAACCTCTAATGCATTCAGATATGAAGAAGATCATTTTATTCATCATGCCGGCCGTATTGCTGCTGACCGGTTGTGAGAAGTTCCTCGACCAGCAGCCTATATCTTCACTGTCCACCGAACTGTTCTGGAAGACGGCTGAAGACGCGCGCCTTGGAAATGCGGCCATCTACGACGGGTTGCAGAAGACACTGACCGACTGTTACATCGACTGGGGTGATGCCCGGTCAGACAATTTTACCTACAGTGGTACCGGCGATTACCAGATCCTGGTGACGATGAATGGTCTGACCTCCCTTACAACGACTGCCAATTGGGCGGATCTTTACATGACCATTGCAAGAGCGAATGTCGCCATAGAGCAGCTGCCAAAAGTAAAGGCACTGTCGGATCTGGACCGCAACCATTACCTCGCACAGGCATATGCCGCCAGGGCTTATATGTATTTCTATGCCGTGAGGCTGTGGGGTGCTGTGCCTGTCTGGACCACTCCTTATGGTTCTATGAGCGATGAACCCCGCAAACCCAGGACACCGGCGGATTCCATCATCAACAACGTCATCATACCGGACCTTCAAAAGGCGCGAACGCTCATCAACAAGTCATTGACCAATGTATTCGAAATCAGCGAAGGGGCGATCCTGGCCATGCTGACAGACGTATATATGTGGAAAAAGGATTATACCAATGCATTGACCAGCTCCGCTGCCTTCATCGCCCTCCCATATAAATATGATGTCAACGCCAACAGCCTGGCAGCGATGAAAAATATTTTCATCAATCCATCCGGGAACAAGGAAACAGTGCTTTTCCTCAACTGGGATTATACCAAAGACGGAGAAAACTTCCTGGGCTTACGATTGGGCAGTAGCAGCAATACGTCTACATATGAAATCGACAGCGTTGTCACGAAGAAGTTCATGGCTTCCACCGGCGACCTCCGTCGCTGGAACACCTTCGACACATTGCTGTGGGGTACTTCGACGAAAATCACACAGATCTGGAAATACTATGACTATGATCCGGCGACCTCAAAGCCGAAAATTCCCAGTCGGATTGAAAACAATGTGAAGATTCCGCTTTACCGCACGGCCGACGTGTTGTTGTTACGTGCTGAAGCCCTGAATCGCACAGGTGATAAAACCGGAGCCTTCACCATTGTCAACCGGATTCGCACACTCAGGGGCACCAGGGTCTTGGTACCTGCCGCTTACACCACCGTCGATGCCGCCGAAGATGCCATCCTGGATGAACGTCAGCTTGAATTGTTTGCAGAAAGTCGCAGGTGGTTTGATCTGGTCCGTACCGGACGTGTGCTCATGGTAGTGGATCCGCTGATCAGGGAACGACAGCGCGAGCAACGTTTGCAGGAGACGGGTTTCACAGATGACCGCAAGATCCTGTGGCCCATCTCCAGGGATGCCCTTACCCGCAACCCTTTGCTGGTTCAGAATCCGCCTTATTCCGAATAATACTATCCATCCCGCTCAAACGAAATAAATATGAAACCAATGCATAAGCCATCTCCCCTGATGCTCCTGGTATTGCTGGCTGTGTTGATATACACTGGTACCGGATGCCGAAAGATGTTCGGTCTCGAATTGCAAACGGATTCAGAACACCTCACCAGTGTGATTGATCCGCGCATCAATAAATCTGCCTGGCAGTTTTTACAGGAGCGCAGTTACATGCGTCAGCCTGATACGATCTTCAAGCGGATGTACGACGGTTTGATTTACGCAGGTATTGATACCGCAGAATACACCCGTTCCGGACGTACCTTCATTTTCCTGAACAATGATGCCATCTATCGTTTTGCAAGCGGTCGTGTGCAGGCAGATTGCTTCTTCGGCAGGTATCTGGTGGCTGGAAAGGTAGGCACCAAGTGGTCTGATTATCCGAAGGATTTCGTTAAGAATTATTTCCTCTATCTGATTGCGCAGGGTGAGTACAGTTTCGATAACCTCACGCCCGACAACAAAGAACTGGGAACATTAATGCCCAAAAATGTTGAGCCTTTGAATCCGGAGAGCATTATTGCCCTGCGTATGGTCAATGATCGTTTTTCCAAGATGCGGGTGAATGATTATCCGGGCACTGTGTCCTACACTACCCAGCGTTTTTCGGAGATCCTCACCGGGGGTATCATCAGTACCAACGGCCCGATCCATGTCGCCAACCGTGTCGTGGAATACCGAATCAAATAAACAGTTGCTGATATTTATCCCAAGGAAAAGGTCCCGTTCAATGCTTTTTACAGGCATCGAACGGGACCTTTTCCTTAAATGTGCCGGGTGCTGATCAACGTAAAAGCAGCACCCTATCCAATCCGCGGGCTTTCATGGTTGCCTGGAAAATCTCCTGCATCTGTCTTACCTGACTGCTTTTCACAATCATCGTATCAAACATAGGGATGAACAGGATGCCCGACCTCATGGCACGCTCCATCACATCCTGCATGAATTCGGATACTTCCCTGTGCAGGAGTGTATAAAAATTCTTATGATAGAAATTCATCGGGAGGCCGGTCGACAGTTTTTTGAACTGCTTCAGGAAGACGATGAACTCCCTGCCGAACAGGGAGGATACAAGCGCTGTCATGGACGGCCCTTCGCGTCCGGTATTGATTTTACCAAAGACGATATTGCTGAATAACCGGTGCATTTCCTTACGAGTTTCAGGGTCGTTGATGCTGTCTCTGCCCATCATCTGTTCTGCCATGTAACCATACATATCCATGCCGGCCTCTCTGGATTGTTCAAAGCGGGTCAGGTAGCCGTTGGGTATCTGTTGTGCCATACCAAATGGGGATGATCCATTCTTCCATTTATGCAGTAACACATAAAGGAAAGCGGGCAGCGATGATCTGATGCGGACTTCGACGGTAGCTTCGTTGTCCATCCGGATATGT
Organism: Bacteroidota bacterium; assembly: GCA_041167815.1. Classification (GTDB taxonomy): domain Bacteria; phylum Bacteroidota; class Bacteroidia; order Chitinophagales; family Chitinophagaceae; genus Pollutibacter. The sequence continues at coordinate 7,498 of JBEEMB010000082.1, forward strand.
TTTCGCATATCCGAAGGCAATCCGCTCATATAATGTGAAATACCCTGTGTGAAGTTATTACGTCTGATGTCGTATTGGAAGCGTCGTTCCACATCACTCATCGTGGGGGATTCAGGATGGAGATGATCAAGATATGCCTTGAATATCCGATGGTGTATCGAACGGAAGGCTTCAGGCTGACGTAGTACTCTTTCAATGCGTTTGCGTTCCCTTTCAGTGATATCACTTCCATACACCCGGTCGCGCATTTTTTCAAGCTGCACACGCCACCAGTCCTTGAAGCGATGTTCCGGATCAGGAATGACGAGTCTGGCGGCATCCAGTCCCTTCTCCACATGTTGTAAAACCGGATCACGGTCGGCCACACTTCTGGAGTAGTGATGCATGATGCTGCGCGCATATTTGGGATCCGGGATGGCTGTTTCTGCAGGCCACTCATACCTGGTCCACATGAAATCCCGGCTGAGCCTGAAATACAGGCAGTTTTTTTCTGCATTGTATTTTGAAGCGGCGGATCGAACTTTAATGATCCGCATTCTCACCATTTGCTTCACTATTTCTTCCCAACGATAACCCAGGAATGTTTTCAGGGTTCGATTGTCTATGTAGTGGAATTTCCAATCAGAGACCCCGTCGCGACCAAGATGTGTGCGCATCAACACTGTGATGAATAGGGAAACCTTCTGGCTGTTGATGACACCGAACCGTTCCAGTATTCTGGTCTGGGCTACTGAGCCCATGTCGATCATGGTTACTGCCTGTCCACTTCCCGGCGTTTTTCGACTTTTCTTGCTGCACCATTCTCCACGCAACGCGTTCCAGTATTTGCGGGTAATGCGGTGTTTTTGATTATGTCCAGGCGGATTGCCGCAGGTTTCATCATACCAGTCCACATTGTTCCGGTGGGTGTAGTTGCGCCTGGCAATGATGGTCGTTTCCAGTTCAGGCAGGAATGTCTTCATATATAGTGGTTCATTCGGGTTCTAATCGTCGTTCTTGTTATCGTCAGTTTATGTCCTTCTTTGTGCTGCCTGAGAGCGGTTCTGTTCGTAGCCATTGCTTCAGGGATTCGAGGCAGTCCTGCATATTCTTTTGGTCGGTTTCAAGTCTGATGACTGGATCCGCTGGCTCCTCATACGGACTATTAACGCCGGTGAAGTCGCGGATTTCTCCCTTGAATGCTTTCTGGTACAGGCCTTTTGTATCACGTTTTATGCAGGTTTCCAGAGATGCCGCGATATGTACCTCATAAAATGAATCGGTTCCAATGATGTTCCTGGCCTTTTCCCGGTCGGCTGCAAAGGGAGAAATGAAGGAACTGACAACTACGATCCCTGCTTCATTGAACAGTCGGCAGAGCTCAGCCACACGTCTGATATTTTCTTCCCGGCCTTCCCTGGAGAAGTTAAGGTCGTTGTTAATTCCCATACGGGTATTGTCGCCGTCAATGATGTAAGAATGGATGCCCTGTTCATGCAGCCATTGATCGATGGCAGATGCAAGCGTACTTTTCCCGGAACCAGAGAGTCCTGTAAACCAAATGGTAAAGGCGGGATGGCCGTAAGTTTTCTCCCGTTCCTTTCGGTTGATGGCGAATTGCTGACGAAAAAGATTTGTTGTCTCCTGTGATTTTTTTCGTTGTCTTTTGATCACGCCGGGTAATCCAAATGGAACGGACTCCCAGATCCTTTCATGGATGAAATACAACAGGATCTTCGTGAATAATTCCAGTGAACCGATGCGCAAGCCCGTTGGCAGGTCGCCCGTAATGAGGAAGCCCAGCAGAATGGTATCGATGGTACCCACGATCCTCCAGGTGACGGCTTTGACGAAATGCCGTTTCACCGTTGGGTCTTTTTTGTAGTGGTTTCTAAGCAGGTCTATGATCATGATCGTGGGATCCTTTGCCGGATTTTTGAGGAACCAAATGGCGTCTTTGTCGACGCACATATTTCCTTGTTTCTGAACGGACGCGGGCGTCTTTTATTTTCCGGGCAGGATAACTTTCATGCATACCACCCCCGTAGTACATGCTTATATGCGGGTACCTTTGTATAAAAATCAGGTATATGGAAGTCACTTCGGCGCAAATCGGGTTCATGCGACAGGCCATCCGGCTGGCCGAAGAAAATGTTCGTTCGGGTGGCGGACCTTTTGGCGCGGTCGTTGTGCGGGAAGGGAAAATTATTGGTACCGGGGTAAATCGGGTAACCTCATCGCTGGACCCGACCGCGCATGCGGAAATAAATGCTATTCGGGAGGCCTGCAGGAACCTGGCGACATGGCAGCTGGATGGGTGTGAAATCTATTCGAGCTGTGAGCCATGTCCCATGTGCCTGGGGGCTATTTACTGGGCCCGTCCCGCCGCATTGTATTTCGCCAACACCCGAGAAGATGCTGCGTCGATCCAATTTGACGATGCTTTCATCTATCGGGAACTTCAACAGCCTGTTGAATCGCGAAGCATTCCAACCGTTCAGCTGCTGCGGGAGGAGGGCCTCAGCGTCTTCGCTTTATGGGAAGCCACTCCCGGCAAGATTCAGTATTAAAAAACGTTTACGCTTTTGCGGCCGAGGTCTTGCGATCATGGAAGAAAATCAGGAATAGGACGAGCACCACGGCAGCGATGCCGGCCGGCACATTCCAGACCGCCGTCCAGTCTGTGTGGCGTTCTGATCCGCTCACGCTGGTATAATGACTGTTCACTTTGCCGGCAATCACCGATCCCAGGAACATCCCGATACCGTATGTAGCCAGTGAAATCAAAGCCTGGGCTTGCGATTTGATACCTGCCCCTGCCTTTTCGTCCGTATAGATCATTCCTGTTACAAAGAAGAAATCATAACAAACACCATGCAGGAGGATGGCTCCATAGAGCATCCATTCGCTGTTCACCGGATTCCCGTTTCCAAACATGAAGAATCGTGCGATCCATGCGAGGAGCCCGATGATCAGGATTTTTTTCACACCCAGCCGACGAAAAGCCAATGGCAGGAGCAGCATGAATACCACTTCTGATACCTGACCCAGCGACATTTTGTTCTCGATCTTGAAGAGTTTGGGATCCATGCCCGGGTTTGCCGCCTGATAGACATCCGTCAGAGATGAGTTTGCCCATGCATAGTAAAAAGAGAGCGGTATGCAGATCAGGATAGAAGACAGGAAGAAGATGAGGAACGATCGGTCTTTAAACAACACAAACGCATCCTTACCAATGATGTCCCCGAAACTTACCCGGCTTCCGGAGGCTGCCGGCGGTGTGTCCGGGAGGAAGAATGCCAGCAGTCCGAGTACGAGCGCGGAGACCATCGCAATGTGGAAGATATCGGCCTGATCACCCACGCCCAACAGTCCGACGACATTGACAACGACAATCCAGGCCAGTGTTCCAAATACCCGTATGGCTGGGAATTCCTTTTCCGGATTGCCCATATGCCGCATGGCGATGGAGGTGGTAAGTGCGATGGTCGGCGCGAAAGTCAGGCAGTAGGCTAAGATGACCCAAACAAACAGTCCGGGGTCGGTGATGACGGAGAGTGCGTAAAGGATCACGGCCCCCAGCAGGTTTAGGACAGCCAGTACCCGTTGTGCCTTGAAGAAACGGTCGGCCAGCATCCCCACAAAAAAAGGCGCCACGATCATCGCGACAGAAAACATGGCGTAGCTGTTACCCACCTGATCACCGCTGGCATTGAGTTGAACGGTGAGGTATTTGCCCATCTGGCCGTACCAGGCACCCCAGACGAAGAATTGGAGGAACATCATCAGGGAGAGCAACAGGCGGGTAGACAATCGCATGAGTGGTCGGTTTTGGTGCAGACAAGTTAGTAAAATATACCTTTTTTTCCGCAGTTTCCCAAAACAATCGATGCGAAAGGCTCAGGACTACTTTTGTTTTTTCCTGGCTTTGGCCAGCCACGGGCAGATCTGTGCAAGCGCACAGCGGTCGCATGCCGGATTTCGGGCGGTACATACATACCGGCCATGTAAAATAAGCCAGTGGTGTGCCTTGTGTACGAGGTCCTTCGGGATGTGTTTGATCAACTGGAGTTCCGCCTGTAATGGCGTTTTTGCATTTCTTGTGAGGCCCAGTCGGGCGGAGACCCGGAATACATGGGTATCCACCGCCATATTCGGTTGCTGGTCGATGACCGATGTGATCACATTGGCCGTTTTTCTCCCCACGCCGGGCAGCTTCACCAGATCATCCACGGTCATCGGGATCTCTCCGTTGAAATCGGACAGCACTTTTTGTGCCATTCCGATCAGGTGTTTCGTCTTGTTGTTCGGGTAGGAAATGCTCCTGATCAGCGGGAACAGCTCTTCGAACGTGGCTTGTGATAAGGTCGTCACATCCGGATATCTTTCAAATATGGCCGGCGTGGTCAGGTTGACGCGTTTGTCTGTGCATTGAGCAGACAGTATCACGGCCACCAACAGTTGGTAGGGGGAGTCGTACAGTAGTTCTGTTTCCGCGTCTGGCTGCGCCTCCCGGAAATGATCCAATACAATTCGATAACGTTCAGCGGTCGTCATACTTGGATGAATGGCTCCGCCAAACTACGCAATTCATTTGGAAACCACCCGCTGATCTGTTGGTTTTGACTGGCGCGCGTACCGCATGATGCTGCTGAGCAGTG
>JBEEMB010000272.1:0-2645 GCA_041167815.1 Bacteroidota bacterium
GTCTTCGTTGTAACGTTTACGACCGAAAAGCTGCGGAAGGATCCCGCCCATCGCCGCACCTGTCGAATCATGAAGATATTTTCCGACGACACCGCTTCCGTTGGCCAGACCGTTCGGATGGCGTGGTGATTTTGAATTTAACAACAGACGGGCGGATTCGCAGGCACTGGCGGCGAGCACCACTGTACGTCCAAATACCTGATATTCCTGCAGATCGCCCTTGTCGACATAAGAGACGCCGATGGCGAGCCCCTCATCGTTTGTCAACACTTCACGGGCCATGGCAGATACGATCACATCCACGTTTCCGGTCTTCAATGCAGGCTTCACCAGCACCGAGGAAGAGGAGAAATCACCATACACCGTGCAACCCCTGTTACACTGCGCGCAGTAGAAGCAGCCTCCGCGATCCGGGTTGTCTTTCAGCGGTTCTGTCAGAATCGACAGACGAGACGGGATAACCGGTACGCCTGCCTGCTGACCTGCCTTTTTGACGAAGATTTCATGCAGACGTGGTTTTGGAGGTGCAAGGAAGATACCGTCTGGGTCATTCTCCAATCCCTCATTGGTACCGAAAACTCCGATCAATTTATCGATCCGGTCGTAATAAGGTTTGATATCTTCATAGCCGATCGGCCAGTCATCACCCAATCCATCGATACTCCTGCGTTTGAAGTCTTTCGGTCCAAAACGCAACGAAATCCGGCCCCAGTGGTTTGTACGGCCGCCGATCATGCGCGCGCGCCACCAATCCCACTGTGTTCCGTCTTTCTTAGTATACGGTTCACCATCAATATTCCATCCCCAGTAGCTGGCATCAAAGTCTCCGAAAGGTCGGAAATTGGTGCTGGCACCTCTCCGTGGAGAATCCCAGGGGTTCTTGAGCTGCGTCACATTTTTGGCAGGGTCATACATCGGACCTGCCTCGATGAGGCAAACCTTCAATCCGGCCTTGGAGAGCATGTAGGCTGCCATACCGCCCCCTGCACCGGATCCAACGATGATGGCATCATACTGCTTCGACTGTTTCTTAACTTGAAAATCTGGCATGTGAGAACGTTGTTATGACATTGGAATGCGAAGCTGAAAATTAGGAAAAAACGACCGAACCCGAAACCATGATGATGATTTTTTGTGACCATCGAGGCTTTATCTCAACAGGATGGGTCATTTCAGGATCTGACATCTTTGGGTGGGCGGAAAAAATCCAGTGGACGGCGCACGAACCGTCTGCCCAACTCCCTCAGGAAAGTGGGCATCTGATGCAAGTATAATCCTCGGGATCGCATGGCCACGTAAAAAGAAAGCGAGAAGCTGATCAGGAAGTTCAGGAAACCGATACTCATCACCCCAATGAACACCGGCCACAAAAATGACGGATCAAAATCTGACGGATCCAGTCCGTAAAACCCGATGGATGCATTGCCGGCAGCGATCGTCACGTGCCGGATGTCAAAGGGGATACCAAAAAAACGCCCCAGCAGACCGGCCGTCCCCAGGAAAAAAGCCAGGGCCAGACTGCCAATGATGGCTCCCGCATGTTTATCCAAAAACACAGACACCCTTGCCAATTGCGAGACGCTTAACCCGCCTCGCAATCCCGGATGAAGGAGTATGCGCTCCGGGATCCTTCCGAACCGCATTTTATTTTGAACATACCCGGCGATGATGCCGCTGAGGAACAGGAACACGCCAGTATTACATGCATAAAGAAGCGAAAGACTCTGCCACGGGTGTTGGTCGGCCAGCAAAGCCCGGGCAGCCGCGCCAGAAACGATGGGATGCCCCTGCCAGCGGTCGTACCCCCATGCCAACAGGTATGTACCCGGGAAAACCACCAGTAAATTGCCCAGGAACGATGCAAACTGGCTGCGCGAAACGCGTATGAGCATGTCCACCACGGCATCTTTTCGATCCTCCGGTCTTCCTCTTGTGAAATCCAGCGTACCTGCCACCGCGCTGGCCGTGAACGCTGGTTGTTTTGTCGCCAGCGTGGCGCCCGACTGATCGATGAGAATGAATCCAAAGGCATAGTTGAAACTGAAACCCAATCCCTGCCAGAAAGGCGCAAGTTTCAGCATGGCCAACAGGTTTTTGAAGATGGCGATGAAGGAAATGATTACCCCGCCCAACATCGCACTCGACAACATCTTAAGGTAATCAGACCGGCCCTGGGTGATATACCGATCGCCTTTTCGGCCTTTTTGCTCAGCAATTTGGTAGGCCACGTAACCGGTCGTTTGAGACAGGAACTCACGCAAACTGTATTTCCGATTCTGATGTCTGACCAACCGGATGAGGTAGGCCGCCAGCTGCCGGGTATCCACGCGCCCGTCTCCATCGAAAATATCCAGCAGCAGCGTCATACGCGCCATGAGCCTGTCGAGCTGATACAATATATAAGTCTGAGACAGACTGGCGCCCCGCTCCGGCATCCGCTCACGTATGTGTCGCATGCCGCGTAAACAATCGGCCAGTGCATCCCGGATGGATTGTATGGCTGCCGGCCGGCCGGCGGATATCAACATCTGTTCATCTCCGTCCAATCTGGCCAGGGCCTGATACTGCCGAAGAAAGGGATTGTGTTCGCCACCTCCTCCGGCCGGCAGGTATCCGTCGATGTCAGGCTCACATCCCAACTGAGC
>JBEEMB010000333.1:0-13812 GCA_041167815.1 Bacteroidota bacterium
ATTGTAAGGTCACGATCACAGGAGGTGGATACCTTACGACTTCGTGCGTTGGTGAAAGAGCTTGAGCTGAAGACCATCAAATCTCACATCAATCCTCATTTCATTTTCAATGCGCTGAACAGCATCCGGGCGTTGATCGATGAAAATCCTGCACGGGCGCGGGATGCGGTCACCGGATTGAGCAAACTCCTGAGGAGCAGCATGCAGTCGGAGCATCTGGAGACGGTTTCTTTGGAAGAAGAACTTGGGATCCTGAGGGACTATCTGGCGTTGGAGCATATCCGCTTTGAGGACAGACTTCGTGTGGAGATGCACATCGATGAGATGACACTCGACCTGCGCGTGCCACCCATGATGCTGCAGACGCTGGTAGAAAATGCAATCAAGCACGGCGTCAGCCAGTCAGTGTCTGGTGGGGATATTGACATCCGGAGCAGCCTGTCGGATGATGGATTTGAGATCGTTGTACGTAATTCAGGCACATTGAAGGAAGCAATCAGCCAGCAAGGCTTCGGGATCTCAAGTACGGAGAACCGGCTGAAACTTCAATACGGAGACCAGGCATCTTTCAGCATAGGTAATGTGGAAGGAGGATTTGTCGAGGCACGTATTTTGCTTCCTTTGTCGTGATGAGGCCATTGTGAATGACATGACCATTTCAACAGACTGATATGAAAAGAAGGGCAATCATTATTGATGACGAGCGACTGGCAAGAGCTGAAATGCGCAAGTTGCTGGCTGAATTCCCTGAGATCGAAATAGTCGGAGAGGCTTCTCATGCGGATGAGGGCAAAGCCCTGATCGAGGAGACCAATCCTGATGTGATATTCCTGGACATTCAAATGCCCGGTAAAACGGGTTTCCAGCTCCTTGAAGAGCTGGATGACCTACCCCGGGTCATTTTTACCACGGCTTATGACGAGTTTGCCTTGCGGGCTTTCGAAGTGAACGCACTGGATTATCTGTTGAAGCCCATAGATATCGCCCGTCTTTCAGAAGCCATCCAGAAGCTGGACCAGGCCGAGGAACGCGATATGGCGCATGTTTCGACAGGTCCGAGGACCATGCTCACGGATCAGGATCATGTATTCGTCAAAGACGGGGAGAAGTGCTGGTTTGTTAAACTGTCTGAGATACGCCTTTTCGAATCTGCCGGAAACTATGCCAAAGTTTATTTTGGGCCCAATAAACCATTGATCCTCAAGTCGCTCAATGCGTTGGAGGAGCGTTTGGATGAGCGCATGTTCTTCCGTGCTAACCGAAAACACATTGTCAACCTCCGCATGATCGAGCGCGTGGAGCCATACTTCAACGGAGGTCTCTTACTCGAGATCCCCGGTGGGGAGAAAATCGAGGTCAGTCGCCGTCAGGCGGTGAAGTTCAAGGAGATGATGAGTTTCTGACGCTGTCGCCCGTTGGCTGTTTAAGCAAACTTACCGAAGCGTTTCAGCACGCTGTCCATTTCCCTGGATATCTCTGCATTACACAGGTTACCGATGCTGCCCTCGTGTGTGTGATCGAGTGGTTGTGTGGGATCGAAATGGAAGGTTCCTTTTTCGATATCATTGCCAACCTGTTGGTATGCCTGTCGGAATGGAATCCCCTGGTTGACGAGTCGGTTCACGCTTTCCACGCTGAATATATATTTATATTTTTCCGCGCTGAGGATATCCCTGCTCACTTCCATGTGCGATATCATGAGGATCATCATCCCCATGCAATCTTCCAGTTCGCGGAAGGCGGGGAACAGGATTTCCTTGGTCAGTTGCATTTCCCGGTGATAGCCGGAAGGCAGGTTGGCGGCCAGGAGGGTGAGTTCGTTGGGTAGAGATTGGATGCGGTTGCATTTGCCGCGGATCATTTCGAAGACATCCGGATTCTTCTTGTGCGGCATGATACTGCTTCCGGTGGTAAGTTCTGAGGGAAAGGTGATGAAGCCCATATCCTGCCCCAGATAGAGGCATGCGTCCATCGAGAGTCTGCCCAGTGTGGCGGCGATGCTGGAGAGCGCCATCGCCACGAGTTTTTCCGTTTTACCCCGGCTCATTTGGGCATAGGCTGCATTCCAGTTCAGGGTGCCGAATCCAAGCAAGTCCGTGGTTCTTCGACGGTTCAGCGGGAAAGAGGATCCGTATCCTGCGCCACTGCCGAGCGGGTTTTTATCTGCCACGGTGTAGGCGGCCGCCAGCATTTCCATGTCATCCGTGAGGCTTTCTGCATAGGCACCCAGCCAGAGCCCGAAGGAGGAAGGCATGGCTACCTGGAGATGGGTGTAACCAGGCAGGAGGACATCTTTCAGTTCCTCACTCCGGGTCAGCAGGCAATTGAAAAGTTCCAGGCTGCAGTCGCGTGTCCGGGCGATCGCATCCCTCAGAAAAAGTTTGATATCCACGGCCACCTGGTCGTTCCGGCTTCTGCCGCTGTGGATCATTTTTCCGGCTTCGCCGATGGCTCTTGTCAACATCAGTTCCACCTGAGAATGCACATCCTCCACTCCTTCTTCGATGACAAAACCCCTGTTTTCAATCGTGACGGCGATCTCAGCCAGTCCGTTCAATGCGCGTTCCGCATCTTCAAGCGACATGAGTCCGCATTCAGACAGCATGGTGACATGGGCGATGGAGCCCTGTACGTCGTGTCGGGCGAGCAGCAGGTCGAATTCGCGGTCACGTCCAACGGTGAAGGCTTCCACGCGGGCGGAGGTATGGGTGTTGTCTTTGCTCCAGAGCTTCATGCGATTGATCTTAGGGGTTCAGCGGATGACTTTGTCCAGCAGTTGTATGTAAAGGTTGATGCCTTCCCTGATTTCTGCAGGTTTGATGTATTCGTTGGCGGTATGGCTTCTTGCGGAGTCACCGGGTCCCATTTTCAGGGCCGGGAAGTTCATCAATGCCTTGTCGCTGGTGGTTGGGGAGCCGTACCAGCTTCTGCCCATGGCCAGGCCTGCCTGCACCAGGGGATGATCCTGCGGGATGCGGGTTGACCTCAGGCGGGTGCTGCGCGGAACCAGTTCGCTGCGCAGGTGTTGCCTCAATGTGTCGAGCACTTCCTCACAGGTGTACATTTCATTCACACGCACGTCGATCACGAAACGGCATTTGTCGGGCACCACGTTGTGTTGCTTGTTGATGGTTTCGATGACGGTCACGGTCATTTTGGCTGGGCCCAGGACATCAGACTTTCTGTCGAACTGAAACGCATGTATCCAATCGATGTCCCGGATGGCGTGAACGATCGCATTGTCGCCTTCGTTGCGGGCGGCATGTCCTGCCCGGCCGGTCGCCATGGCATCGATCACCATCAGTCCCATTTCCGCAACGGCCATCTGCATTTGAGTTGGTTCGCCGACGATCGCACCTGTGATCGGACTACCGCCCAGTTGTTCGAGGAATTCCGGTGCGTTCAGCACGTATTCGATGCCATTGGTACCGGAGATCTCTTCCTCTGCCGTTGCGGCTACGACCACGTTGTGGGTAAGATCGGTTGCCTCGTAGTAGTGTACGAATGTTGCGATCAGGGACACGAGTGGTCCGCCTGCATCATTACTGCCCAGTCCGTGCAGTCGGTCATCGATTTCAATGGGCGTGAACGGGTCGAGGGTATAACCCGGCGCAGGCTTCACGGTATCATGATGCGAATTCAGCAGGATCGTGGGTTTTGCAGGATCGAAATGCCGGTTGAAAGCATACACATTGTGCAGGATGCGGTGGTACGCGATGCCTTTACGTTGAAAGAAACGTGAGATGATGTCTGCGGTCGGGCCTTCTTCCCGGCTGAAGGAGGGGGTTGAGATGAGTTCCCGCAGCAGTTCCAGCGCATCTTCCGTTTGTGACCATTTTGTATTCATGTCTGTTGGTTTAAGAATCCGACGGGGTCGGATACATTGTAGTCGTTGATGATGGCATGCAATGGGAATATGGAAAGCTCGTCGTTCGTGTGGGTGGTGGCGAGTCCGACGACCCTCATACCGGCAGCCAATGCGGAGCGCAGGCCCGGGTGAGAATCTTCGAATGCGACACAGGTGTCCGGCTCGACGCCCAGGTTTTGGGCGGTCACCAAAAAAACTTCAGGGTCGGGTTTCCCCTTGGATACTTCCTCTGCTCCGATGATCACATCAAAGTGTTCGCGGATGCCCAGTGCTTCCAGGGTGAAGTCGATATTCCCGCGATCAGCCGCCGTGGCCAGTCCGATTTTGACGCCTGCCTGCCTCAGGGTTGACAGAAACGATTCAAGCCCGGGCAGCGCCTTGATATGCGGGCGATAGATCTCCTGGTATTTCTCTTCTTTTTTTCTTCCCAATGCATAGAGTGCCTCCAGATCCGTCACTTCCGGGAAGAATCTTGCCATGATCTCGGGGAGGATACCTGCGTTTTTGGCGTGGTATTCCTCAAGGGTGACGTTGAGCCCCTGGTCTTCCAGAAAGGAAAACCAGGCCTGCTGATGGAAATGCATATTATCCACCAATGTGCCATCCATGTCAAATATCGCTGCCCGGATCTTACCTGCCATGGGATTGAGGATGTAAGGTGATGGTGGTGCCGGTGGCTCCGGACATGAGTCGGTCCCATTCCTCGGCTTTTCCGATGACGACCTTTCCTACGCCTGACCGGAGTGCCTGGAACGCGTTGGTCAGTTTAGGGATCATCCCTGCAAAGATTTTTCCTTCCGATTTCAGTGTCTCGAAAGTGTCCGGATCGATGGTGGGGATGCAGGTGCTGTCGTCTTCAGCATCCAGCAGTACGCCTGCCTTTTCGAAGCAGTATATGAGGGTGGTATCGAAATGCGCGGAGAGTGCTTTGGCCGTCTCCTGTGCGATGGTGTCTGCGTTGGTATTTAGCAGTTGTCCATTTCCATCATGTGTGATGGGCGCCAGTATCACCGCCAGCCCACTATCTGCCAGGGCTGCCAATCGGCCTCCATCTACCTGATCCACATCTCCCACAAATCCGTAGTCTGTGGTGGCATGTTGGCGTTTATGGGCCCTGATGATATCCGCGTCCGCGCCGCAAAGCCCGATGGATGGGCAGTTCCTGGCCTGCAGGCCGGCTACGATCGATTTGTTGATGAGTCCGGCATATACCATGGTGACGATGCGCAGGGTTTCCACATCGGTGATCCTTCGGCCATCCACGATTTGTTGGGGGATCTTCAGGTCGGCCGCCAGTCGTGTGGCGAGTTTCCCCCCACCATGGACGAGCACCTTTGCGCCTTCCAGAGACGCGAATCGGTTGAGAAACTCGCTAAGTCGGGCTTCATCATCGATGATGTTGCCGCCGACTTTTATGATATGCAGGATTTTCTTCATGGGGCTGGTCATTTTCGCGCCAGTTCATCCAGGATCTCGGAGAGTACGGCCTGCGCGGCCCATACCCGGTTGGAAGCCTGTTGGGTGACAATACTGGAGGGGCTGTCGAGGATCTGGTCACTCAGTTCCACATTCCGGCGGACGGGCAGGCAGTGCATCACCCGGGCCTGTCTCGTCGATTTGAGCTTGTCGGCCGTCAGCATCCATCCGGGGTCATTGCAATACATTTTGCCATAGTCCTGGTAGGTACTCCAGTTCTTGACATATACGAAGTCGGCATCTTTCAATGCCTCATCCTGGTCGTGGATGATGGTGGCTCCTTTGGTGAACTTTTCGTCCAGTTCATAATCCTCCGGGTGAGTGATGACGAACTCTGCTCCGCCCCAGGCATTCACCCATTGGGAGAAGCTGTTGGCCACACACTGGGGCAGTGGTTTGACATGCGGTGCCCAGGTCAGTACGATTTTAGGTTTTCTGGCAGACAGGCTGGCATCTTCCCGGATGCATTCGCGAATGGTAATGATGTCGGTCAGGCTCTGCAAAGGGTGCAGGGTGGCACTTTCCAGACTTACAACGGGGATGCCGGCGAAGCGGATGAACTGGGAGATATACAGTTCGCTGTAATCATCATCCCTGTTTTTGAGGCCCGGGAAGGTACGGATGGCCAGGATGTCGAAGTATTTGGCCATCACCGGCGCCGCATCGCGGATATGTTCCACGGTATGGCCGCTCATGATGGCTTCGTCTTCGAATTCCAGGGCCCAGCCCTCTCCGGTCACGTTGAAGATGATACAATCCATACCCAATTGTCTGGCCGCCACCTGTGTACTCAGGCGGGTGCGCATGCTTGGATTCAGGAAGAGGCATCCGATGCGTTTGTGATGCCCGAGCATTTCCCTTTTCCAGGGATCCTGTTTGAATGCCAGGGCCAGGTCCACCAGTGCGTCGATGTCGGGCACGTCATGGGCGGAGATGAACTGCTTCATGTGTTCAGTTGTTCGGGGTGTTCATTATGTCTGCGATCTGTTGACGGAGGGTCTGGATGAAATGCTTGGTGTCTTCCTCGTTCAGGGCGAGGGAGGGCAATAGGCGGATGACATTCGGTTTGGCTTCTCCGGTGAAAATGTGGCCTTTCATCAGCAAATCCTTCTTCAGGGATTTCAGTGCATCGGGCACATCGAATCCGATCATCAATCCACGTCCACGTACATTTTGCAGACCCGGCGTTTCGCGGAGGGCCTGCATGATCTCTTCTCCTTTCAGTTCAGCGTTCTCCATGAGTTTTTCAGCGTCCATCACTTCCAGTACGGCGAGTGCGGCGGCGCAGGCCAGGTGGTTGCCACCGAAGGTTGTGCCGAGCATGAAGTGTTTGGGAGGCAGGTGCGGTGCGATCATGATGCCGCCGACGGGGAAGCCGTTGCCCATGCCCTTGGCCATGGAATAGATATCGGCGGGTACCCCGGCGAAATCGTGGCTGAAGAATTGTCCGCTCCGGCCATATCCGCATTGCACACTGTCGGCGATGTACACCGATCCGTATTGATCGCAGAGCCGGCGGATGCTGCGCAGGAAATCATCGGAGGCGACATTGATACCACCTACACCCTGGATGCCTTCGATGATCACGGCGGCAACCTGGTCGCCTTGGGCGTTGAAGCAGTCTTCCAGGGCCTGCTCGTCGTTGAACGGCAGGAAGATGATGTTTTCCGTCCGGTTGACGGGTGCCACGATGTTGGGATTGTCGGTGGCGGCCACGGCGAGGGAAGTGCGACCGTGGAAGGCTTTTTTAAATGCGATGATCTTGCTGCGTCCGGTATGGAAGCTTGCGAGTTTCAGGGCGTTTTCGTTGGCTTCAGCGCCCGAATTGCATAAAAAGAGCTGATAGTCGGTCTTCCCGGATACCTGTCCGAGTTTTTCCGCCAGTTCCTCCTGCAAAGGGATGCGGATGGAATTGCTGTAGAAACCCACGCGGTTCAGCTGTGCTGTGATCCGCTGCACGTAATGTGGATGCGTATGTCCGATGCTGATGACGGCATGTCCGCCGTACATGTCAAGGTATTCCTGATCCCGGTCATCCCAAACGCGTGAGCCTTTGGCCCTTACGATGGTGATGTCGTTGATGGGATATACGTCGAAGAGTTTCATACAAGTTGGTTTGAATGGGTTTAGAAGAAATTCGCCTTCAGCCGGAGTCCTGAGGTTTCATCGAGGCCGAACATGATGTTCATGTTCTGAACGGCCTGTCCGGAGGCGCCTTTCAGCAGGTTGTCGATGGCGGAGTGCACCACCAGCTTGTTGTCCACCTTTTCGAGGTGGATGATGCATTGATTGGTATTGACGACCTGTTTGAGGAAGAGTCCGTCGCGGCTCACATGGGTGAACGGATGATCTTTGTAAAATCCTTCGTAGAGTTGGTACAGGCTATCCGCATCCTCCGCACAATCGATCTGTGAGCTGATGAAGATTCCGCGGGTGAAGTCCCCTCGCCATGGCACGAAATATACCTCTGCCTTTTTGTCCGGCTGCAGTTGTCGGAGAGAGGCGCCGGTTTCCAGCATGTGCTGGTGTGAGAGTGTCTTATAAGCCTGGATGTTGTTGGCCCTCCAGCTGAAATGGGAGGAGGCTGCCAGGCTTTGTCCTGCTCCGGTGGAGCCGGTGATGCCGGTGCTGTGAACTGCTCCGAGTATGCCGGCCTGAGCCAGGGGCAGCAATCCGAGTTGCAGGGCCGTGGCAAAACATCCGGGATTGGCGATGTTATCCGCCTGTCGGATCTTATCACGGTTCAATTCCGGCAGTCCGTAAACGAAGCTGCGGTGACCCGACCGGTTTTTTTCGGGCAGTCGGAAATCCTGCGACAGATCGATGATCCGGGTGTTGTCGGCCTGCGGATGGGCATCCATGAATTTCACGGATTCGCCATGACCGAGACAGAGGAAGAGGACATCCACATCAGGGTCGGAACTTTCCGAAAACGACAGGTCTGTTTGTCCAAAGAGGTCTTGATGAACGGCGGCCACCTGCTTACCTGCGTTGCTTTTACTGTGTACGCTGGCGATCTCAACATTCGGGTGGTTGACCAGGATGCGAAGCAGTTCTCCGCCGGTGTATCCGGCGGCGCCGGTGATCCCTGCACGTATCTTTTTCATGGTGGTTGGTGGATTGGGTTGGGTTGGCGGGTCAGGAGGCGTCTGAAGCACTGTTGTTTACGGCGTTCCAGATGACCGTCTGGTTGCCGAAGATCCGGCTGAAGCCACGGACGTCCTGCCCGGTGAAGCCGGTATTCATTTCCCCGTATTTTCCGAAGCGGGAGCTCATGAGGTCGTGCTCGGATTCAATGCCAATGATCTGGAAGCGATATGGCATGAGTTGTACGAAGACCTTGCCGGTGACGCATGACTGTGATTGTTCGAGGAACGCTTCGATGTCGCGCATGACAGGATCGAGGATCTGGCCCTCATGAAGCCAGTTTCCGTAGAACTGGGCGAGGGTATCCTTCCACTGGAGCTGCCATTTGGTGAGGACATGTTTCTCCAGGGCGTGGTGGGCCTTCAGGATGACCATGGGCGCGGCGGCTTCGAATCCTACGCGTCCCTTGATGCCGATGATGGTATCCCCGACATGGATATCCCGGCCGATGCCGTAAGGTCCGGCGATTTGCTGCAAGTGGAGGATCGCATCTGAAGGATGGTCGAACCGGGTGCCATTCACGGCTACGAGTTCACCCTTTTCAAAATCAAGGACAGCTTCTTCCGACCCGTTTTTCGTCATCTGGGTGGGCCAGGCTTCTTCCGGCAGCATGCCCTTGGAGGACAGGGTCTCTTTTCCGCCGACGCTGGTGCCCCAGAGTCCTTTGTTGATGGAATACTGGGCTTTCTCAGCATTCATTGAGACACCTTTTTTCTTCAGGTATTCGATTTCTTCTTCCCTGCTCAGTTTCAGGTCGCGGATGGGTGTGATGATTTCCGTTCCGGGGATCATGATATGGAACACCATGTCGAAACGAACCTGGTCGTTTCCGGCACCGGTACTGCCGTGGGCGACGGCATCTGCTCCCAGTCGCTGCGCGTGTTCTGCGATGTGCAGGGCCTGGCTGAGTCGCTCTGCACTGACGCTGAGGGGGTAGGTATTATTTTTCAGTACGTTTCCGTACACGAGATAACGGATGATACGGTCGTAATAGCCTTTGACGGCATCAACGGTGGTATGGCTGGCGACACCCAGGCGGCGTGCATGTGCCTCGATGGCCTCCAGTTCTGCGGCGGAAAAGCCGCCGGTGTTGACGATGATGCTGTGCACCTCGTAGCCTTTGTCTTCGGCGAGGTATTTAACGCAGAAGGTGGTGTCCAGTCCACCGCTGAAACCCAGTACTACTTTCTTTGCCATATTCCGGTTGTTAGAAGAGATTGATAAAAAATCCGATGATGGTGCCGGCAAGCCCTTTGCCGCCTTTTTTCTTATCCTGATCGCGGTCTTTCCGCAGGAAGGGCTGCAGGAATTTCCAGCGTTTGTAGTTCAGCAGCCGTTCGAACCCTTTGGTGTTCTGATTGAAATACTCAATGGTTTCCGCGGGTTCGTAATGATCCTGAGGATCGTAGAGCATGGCGGTGCACATGCAGTTTTTCCGGTCCTTGCTTTTCAGGATCTCGTAGTTCACACAGCTTTTACAGCCGGCCCAGAAAGCCTCATCCTGGGTAAGTTCGGAATAGGTCACCGGTTCATATCCCAATTCGGAGTTGATCTTCATCACAGCCAGTCCGGTCGTCAGTCCAAAGATTTTCGCATTTGGATATTTCTGTCTGCTGAGTTCGAAAATCTTCCGCTTGATCATTTTGGCGAGCCCGCCTTTCCTGAATTTGGGAGAGACGATCAGTCCGGAGTTGGCGACATAATCCCCGTGGCTCCATGTTTCTATATAGCAGAAGCCGGCCCAGTCTCCGTTGTCGGAGAAAGCGATGACGGCCTTTCCTTCCTGCATTTTCTGCCGGATGTAGTCGGGGCTGCGTTTGGCGATGCCGGTGCCACGGGCTTTGGCTGATTCCTCCATCTCATCACAGATGGCTTCGGCGAAAGGGAAATGGGATTCATCTGCAATGATGACCTTGAATGTATGCGGATGTTCCATGGTCTTGGGCTACGATTGTAAAGATTGATGGATGCCGGTCCTGTAAGAACCGAATGAACCTCCCGCGGGCTTGCGGGGTGCATAGTCCCGTCCTCCGGACGAGCCTACGATGGCAGGGGTATCAACGTCGTACCCTAAAGGGATGGGAGATGAAAGGAAAAACTGTCCCGGGGCGGACAGGAAAAACCCAACGCACAGCCACGTCCTTGGACGGGGCGGTTGCGGTCGAAGATGTCAGGTTTTTTTTCATTTTTCGGTCTGTATCGGAGCTGGATATGTTTAGGACGATGCAAAGAAAACATTTTTTAAAAGATGTAGATAAAATTATTTCAAGGTTTCAGGGCTTTTAACAAGCTTTCTGTGCATGTCTGGCCATAACTTGCCTATAAATACCTGTTATCATGCGCATATTCATGTTTTTTGCATTCCTCGTAGCCATGGTGCCGGCTTCCGCCCAATGGAAGACCAAACGCATTCGTACCCGCGAAGTGCGGGAGATGTTGACGGAACTGTCCGACGACCGGATGCAGGGACGAAAGCCGCTGACGCCGGGTATTGAGTTGGCGGCAGATTATATTTCAGGTATGTTCAAGTCGGCCGGATTGCAGCCGTTGACGCCCGGAGGAGATTACCGTCAGCGTTTCCAGACCTCGCAGTCTGTGGTTAGGGAGCAGTCTGTCAGCCTGAACGGACAAGATTTGTCTGCGATGGATTTCATGGTTTTTGCAGGGGCTGAGCGCATTGACTGGGCGAACAAGGGTGCTGAGGTGGTTCGGTTAGGCCGGTCGGGAAATCCGATCCAGGAAGCGGTTGGATTGATTCAGGGAGACCGGGATTTGATCGTACTGGCAGATACGGCGCAGCGTCGATCCTTACAGCGTCTCCGCAATGCACGGATGCAGCGCATGGGCGCGGGAAAAACGGTTGTCATCGCCTTTTATGGAGGGGATGTCAGTTCGTACCGTGTCCGGGCAACCGCCACGGTCAGTCGGAATGAATATGCAAATGTGGTGGGTATCATCCCAGGTCGCACCAGGCCGGAGGAGCTGGTTTTATTTTCTGCCCATTACGACCATCTGGGCTTCGGAAAGCCTGTTGGTCAGGATTCCATCTACAATGGCGCCAACGACGATGCCTCGGGCACTACGGCGGTGATGGCACTGGCGAAGCTCTTCGCCAAAGGTCCCCGTCCGGAGCGGACATTGGTTTTCGCCGCCTTCACCGCGGAGGAATCCGGCGGGTATGGCTCCCGATATTTCTCGCAACAACTCGACCCGGCCCGCGTGCAGGCCATGTTCAATATCGAGATGATCGGCACAGAAAGCAAATGGGGCCTGGGTAGTGCGTATATCACCGGGTTCGAGAAAACAGATTTCGGAACCATCCTTCAGCGCAACCTGGAAGGCACAGGCTTCGTCTTCCATGCTGATCCTTATCCGGCTCAGAATCTTTTTTATCGGTCAGACAATGCCACCCTCGCCGCGCTTGGGGTGCCTGCGCATACCATCTCCACGTCCAAGATGGACAGCGAGAAATACTATCATACCGTGGATGATGAAATTGGCACGCTTGATCTCGACAATATGACCAGGATTATTCGGGCGATCGCCCTGTCGAGCATATCTATTGTTCAGGGGAAGGATACGCCTTCCAGGGTGAAGTGATGGCGGTCAGATGCTTTGACTGACCGAGACCTGATGAACGGCGGCACTCATATCTGCGATGAGTGCCGGATCTTTTTCGATGGCATTGCCTACCACGATGAGATCCGCACCGGCACGACAGTTGCGGTATGCTTTTTCAGGATCCGTGATGCCCCCACCAATGATCAGAGGGACGGAAACGTGCGCGGACACGGCCCCGATCATTTCTTCCGGGATGGCTTTCCTTGCGCCACTCCCCGCATCCATGTAAATGACCTTCATGCCCAGCATTTCGCCAGCCATCGCGGTGCAAATGGCGATCTCGTGCTTGTCTGCAGGTATGGGGCTTGAATTACTGATGTACGATACCGTAGTTGGCGCCCCACCGTCGATCAGCATGTATCCTGTGGGGATGATCTCCAGTCCGCTCTTCCGTACGGCGGGGGCGGATACCACGTGTTGACCGATCAACAGTTCGGGGTTTCTTCCGGAAATCAACGACAGGTAAAGCAGCGCATCGGCCGAGGGTGTGATCTGTGATGGGCTGCCGGGAAAGAGGATGACGGGAATGCCGGTAGATTTTTTCAGCTGGCGGATCACCTCGTCGAGATGAGAGGAAACCACCAGGCTTCCTCCGACCAACAGGTAGTCCACTGCGGCATCAGTGCATAATCTGCTCAGCTGGTCGATCCGTTGAGGGTTCACCTTGTCCGGATCCACCAGTACGGCGAAGGATTTGAGTCCTGCGGATTTCTTTCCGGACAGCGACTGGTGGATGGTGTGTTGCATTCCTCGGTTGGTATTATTGCAAAAATGCGAAAGTTTTTCCAATTGCCGGCCAGCGAAGGGGCATCCTTTCTCCCCAAACCCTTATGGCCGTTCAGATTGAAGTATTCCAAAGTAAAACCCCTTTCATCGGTATCGTATTTTTCCGTCAAAAACAAAAAAAAGTACTCCACGGGGTGTGCAAAAACTCGCAGATCAGCACAGGCGCGGCTTCCTCACCCTTATCCACAAACTGTTGATATTTAGGATGCCTTCAGAACCGCAATCAAAAATATTTTCGCTGTCCGACGCCTCCGCAAGGCGTCCCTGGATCCGTCAAAAACATCATTCACGCAACGTTTTACCCCATGGCCGCAAAGACCAAGCAACAAGCGCCGAAAGGCCTTCAGTTTCAAAGACATTTCACGCAGCCCGGCGTAAGTCCTTTCGATCAGTTCGAATACGACTACCGGAAATCCGTCATCCGCAATCCAAGCGGTGAGGCAGTGTTCGAGATGAACAATGTGGAAGTCCCTCGTCAGTGGAGTCAGATCGCCACCGACATCATCGCTCAGAAGTATTTCCGCAAGGCGGGCGTTCCGCAGCCGGATGGTACGCTGGGTCGCGAGACATCCGCCAAGCAGTTGGCGCATCGTCTGGCCAACTGCTGGAAGGTATGGGGTGAGAAATATGGATATTTTGCTTCCTCCGAGGATGCCCAGATTTTCTATGATGAGCTCGTTTTCTGTATTCTGAATCAGGCCTGTGTTCCGAACTCGCCGCAATGGTTCAACACCGGACTGTACGAAAGCTATGGCATCAAGGGCAAGCCCCAGGGACACTTCTATGTGGATGCCAACGATGGCAAGCTGAAGAAGTCGACCTCTGCCTATGAGCGTCCCCAGCCACATGCCTGCTTCATCCTGAGCGTGGAGGATGACCTGGTCAATGAAGGCGGTATCATGGATCTGTGGGTA
>JBEEMB010000363.1:0-3198 GCA_041167815.1 Bacteroidota bacterium
TTGCTCAGACTCCTGTTCCGTGATTATTGGAAGCTTGATATTCAGTTTATAAATGCCGGCACTGAAGATTTCAGGAAGGAGATTCACGATCATGTTGGTGGCTTGGTTATCGGTGACCGGGCGTTCGAGCAGGCCAGACATTCACGCTTTATGTATGATCTCGGGGAAGCTTGGAAATTGCATACCGGCATGCCATTTGTCTTTGCAACCTGGGTCAGTAACAAGCCGATTGCACAGACATTCATCCGTGATTTCAACGAAGCCAATGCCATTGGTGTGCGGCAGCTGGAACGCGTGGCAGCCGATCATCCGGAGGCGACATTTGATTTACCTGCATATTACCGGAATAACCTGAGCTATACATTCGATGCCACGAAACGGGCAGCATTGGAGCGCTTCCTTTCTGAGATCTCCACGTTGGAAATTTAATACCAAAGCCTTGCCCTGGTTTTCTTCAGATATGCCATGGAAGCATGTCCAATCGAATTGCGCTGTTGTCTGCGAGGTATCTCAGCTATGCCAGTCCATCCCAAGTACCATCCCCTTATATCCCCGCCAGTCTGCCTGAGATATTCAAAAGACCACAGGAGGGCAGTACTGATGAAATATACCGTGGGCAGATATCTCCAGGCCACCTTGCATTTATTCACCCACATCATCCGAATCTTGTCGCGATGCGGTGATCGCCCAAACGGAGATTCCTTGTGGAGCATGACGACCTGATCAGAGTACGTTATGGCGTATCCGGCTTCTATGAGCCGATAGCTCAGGTCATATTCTTCCATTCCGTAGAAAAAATCCTCCGGATATAAACCCACTTGCTCAATGGCGGCACGCGTCACCGCATGCGCCCCCCCGGCATAGTAGCTTGTCTCCAGAAAAGACAGGTCAGCATATTTTTCAAACTGCTTGTGAGGGAATGCATTGCGTTGCATTTCCCCGGTCGAATGATACAACACTTTGAAGGATACGATCGCAACCGGACGGTCAGTTTTCGCGGTCTTAAAGGCATTCATCAATCGATACAGACTGTCCCTGTCCCTGAGCTCGGCATCATCGTCGAGCATGATGAGAATGGGTGCATGTCCCTGGCGGATGGCGTAATTCCTGCCTTTCGCCACCCCCAGGTTTGAAGGGGCGTCCAATATCGAAACGGTACGTACGGGTGATCTGTGATGAATTTCCTAACATCACTGTAATCTGCCGTAGAGGCGTTGTTTACTACGATCACTTCTTCTAAAAGCTCCGCTACACCATCCATTTCGGAGATATTCCGTGCAAGCTCCAGCATGTCTGCCGGCCGATTATAGGTGATGATGACGAAGCTCAGGGGTTTCAAGAAAGTATGGTTTACCTGGTCAGAAGCGCTCTGTACTCCTGCTCGAATTGATCGATACCGAAGTGCTTACGGGCATAAAGAATACATTTGGAAGACATACTGCGACACATGTCGGGATGACTGATCAGGTATTTGATCCATATGACCCCTTCCTGTTCAATGGTCTTTTCATCGGTTATACTTGAAAACAGGAAACCCGTCTCATTCGACATGATATGTTCCGGTAATTCTCCGACGGGTGTCGACAGGATGATGCAACCCCTGGCCATCGCCTCCATCACCACCATCGGAAATCCTTCTTCTGATGAAGTCAACATCAATACATCCGCCGCTCGATAGTAATGGTCTACTTCAACAGGATCGTTGAGGTTTCCCGTGGCCTTACAATTCGCGGGCAGCCGGCCTTTGAACAAGTTAGAAAGATCACCAACGAAGGTGAACTTTACAGGCAATCCTGCATCCTGACATGCCCTGGCGATGGATAGAATGATATGTACCCGCTTCTCGGATGTCCCTCGGCCTACATAGATGACAGAAAGCGGTCGATCATCTGTCTCCTTCGGAGAAACATCGGGAGGCGTCATGATACCGTTCCTGATATAGCATATTCTGGCAGCCAGATCATCCGGAATTCCCAGACGCATGTATTGCATGTAGTGATCAGTCATGGCCTTTCGACTGATCATTACGGTGGATGTATAATATGGGATGAAGGGAATCCTGATCCAGGAAAAGGAGTTGAAAGAGTGTATCAACTCATACTGTTTGATCGAAGAATGTACCCATGGGGCGCACTTATATGCAAAGTTGCACTGACCATTGAAGAGCTTCGGGCGTTTCCGCTGACGGTTGATATGGCCTGTCACAACTCCCCGCCATACGAGATTGTTCCAATATTTGACCTTGTTATCGGTATATGAGGATATGTCAATAATGTCATGTCCGCTGTCACTGAATAACGCCCTGAATCCGTCATTGTGTGATTTTCGGGTGAAAATCACGATTGATTTGCGGTTTTTCAGCACATAGGAGATGAGTGCGTGTACTTTTTCAGCGCCTCCGGTGTGATAGAATGGGAAGAAAAAAAATACCTCATATTCTGCCTGCAACGGATATATGCGCGCACGAAGCCTTCCCGCCATGATAAATGGCAGGATGAACAGGTTCTCGAACCTCCTTTTGAGAAGATAGAGCCTGTACTTCATCCACTGCGTTTTTTTCCGAATGCCATTTTCATCAATCCCTTCAACAAATCCAATATTGACATCAATCCCACCGTGCACACAAATATGTTCAGATTCCCCATCCATATTTCATGGAAGAAGAAACGACGCTTGGTAGTGGCATTTTTCAGGAAGACATTCCGCTGCCTCAAACGGGTGAACGAACCCTTCCGTATGCGGTGTCGTACCAAAGGATCAGGAATCTTATGCATGCTAAAACCCCCTGAAGCCCATCTCAGCCAAAGATCATAATCCTCCGCATCACGCTGGGCTACACGATATCCCAACGAAAGCATGATCTCAGCCTTTGCTAAAACGGTTGGATGGGCCAAAGAATTGTTTACAGGCAGAAAGCTTCTGATAGATTCTGGCGTAACGTGCTTGACATCATCCGGCCAAACTCCCATTTGATTTCCATCCTCATCCATCAGTTCGACACAGGACGCCACCAAATCAGCCTCCGGATGCCTCTTTAAGTATTCAAGTTGTAATTTAAGTCGGTCTGGCACCGCTACATCATCACCGTCCATCCGGGCAATGAATTTACCCTGAGCAGCTTTTAATCCCCGGTGCAGCGTAAAGACCAATCCTCTGTTGATACCATTGGATAAGAGCACAATCCGCTCGTCTCTGAAG
>JBEEMB010000177.1:0-4198 GCA_041167815.1 Bacteroidota bacterium
AAAGCGAGGTCGGCCAGCGCAAGAAAGTGCTGGTATGTGAAAACTGTGGCCGGATCCTGGTGGACGAAGAGTTGGCAAATCCCCCAGCCTGATATTTTAACGACATTCATATCGTCAAAAAAGCGCTCCTTGAGCGCTTTTTTCATTCCCGGCCCTTCAGGTTCAACCTCATCTTTGTACTTACCTTTGTGGTATGTTGTCGAAGTTGTCCGTTAAAAATTACGCGATCATCGATGCGCTGGAAGTGGTCTTTACCGACCATCTGAATATCATCACCGGAGAAACCGGAGCTGGTAAAAGTATCCTGGTCGGCGCTTTGGGACTGGTACTTGGATCCCGGGCAGACAGTTCCGTATTGAGGGATTCGGATAAGAAAGCCGTGGTGGAAGCACTGTTTACCGGCGTCAACGGACCACAGGTAAAAATGCTGTTGGAGCGCTGGGATATCGACGCCTCCGACGAACTGATCATCCGGCGGGAATTGTCTGCCAATGGTAAATCCCGTGCGTTCATCAACGACACCCCCGCAAATCTCACTCAGCTGCATGAGCTGTCTGCCTTGTTGGTGGACATGCACCTGCAATTCGATACGCTGGATCTCGGACGGAATGAATTTCAACGCTTCATACTTGATGCGCTCTGCGATCATGAACCTCTGTTGTCGGAGTACAGGTCGGTTTACGCCGAATATGCCCGGCTGCAACAGGCGTTGACATCCCTGAAAGCCACGATGGAAGCGGGTTCCCGGGAACTTGACTACCATCGGTTCCTGCTCGATGAACTTGAGGAGGCCAACTGGAAGGATCATGAGATGGAGGACCTCGAGGAAGAGCTGCGTACCCTCACCCATGCTGAACAGATCAAAGCTACGCTGACACGTATTTGCCACGAACTGGAGGAAAGCGAACAGCCCGTCGTACAGCAATTGAAGTCGATGCTCAACCAGTTGCACGGATTAGGCAATGTACATGCCGGGCTGCCCGGACTTGCCGAGCGTATGCAGTCAGCCTACCTTGAGCTTCAGGATATCAGTGCTGAGCTTTCCGACATCAGTGAACGGGTGAATATGGATGCCGCGCGTATGGATGAGGTGAGCCGCCGGATTGATGTGGGTGCCCGTCTGTTGAAAAAACACGGTGTCCGGACTTCTGCCGAGCTTTTGGACATCCGAGATGACCTGCGTTTGAAAGTCGGACAAGTCGCGAATGCGGAGGAGGAGCTTCAGGGATTGCAGAAGGCATTGGAGTCTGCATCCGGCAAAGCTACAGTATTGGCCCGCCGTATCCGTGATGCCCGCAAGGCACAGGCTGTCCCGTTTGCCGACAAGGTAGCCTTGTTGCTGGCGCGCGTGGGTATGCCCAATGCGCGATTGAGTGTGGAACTCAGCGACGCCCCCTTGTATGAAGGCGGCTCCGAACGGGTGCAGTTCTTATTTGATGCCAACCGTTCCGGTCGTTTCGAAGCCTTGCAGCGGGTGGCGAGCGGAGGAGAACTGAGCAGGCTCATGCTGGTGGTGAAATCCCTGGTTGCCCGATCGGTATCGATGCCCACCCTTATTTTCGATGAAATTGACAGTGGCATCAGTGGAGAGGCCGCCCGTCAGGTGGGGATCCTCATGAAGGAACTCTCCGCCGGTCATCAGGTCATATCCATCACCCATCAACCCCAGATAGCCGCCCGTGCGGATACCCACCATTACGTCTATAAGGATGACGTGGGCGGGACCATCGTAACCAACATCAGGCCTTTGTCGGGCGAAGAACGTGTACGTGCCATCGCAGGCATGCTCGGCGGCGCCAATCCATCCGCCGTAGTGATGGAAAATGCCCGTGAAATGATAGATGATGGGAAGATGCCGGGGGATGTCCCTCGAAAAAAGAGCAAGGGCTGAAGCAATTATTGCAGATCGGCGGTGGCATCAATCGCCGGTCCTCCCTGCGGAGATTACCTGAAATGCCTTTACTTTGCAGCAACATCAATAACTATGGCCCACGAACTCCTGAAGGGAAAGAAAGGCATCATCTTCGGTGCCCTCGATGAAAAGTCCATCGCATGGAAAACAGCACTTCAATGCCATGCAGAAGGTGCACAGCTTGTTTTGACCAATGCGCCTGTGGCACTTCGGATGGGCGAGATCAACAAACTCGCTGAACAGGTCGGTGCTCCAGTGATCGGTGCTGATGTGGTGAACATGGATGATCTGAAAAAGCTGTTTGAAGGGGCTATGGAGCACTTCGGGGGGAAGATCGATTTCATCCTGCATTCCATCGGCATGAGCCTGAATGTCCGCAAGGGGAAGCACTACACAGAAATGGACTATGGCTTCAACCAGAAGACGTTGGATATCTCTGCGATGTCACTGCACAGGGTTTTGCGGACAGCCTGGGAAATGGATGCCCTCAGTGAGTGGGGGAGCGTTGTTGCCCTGACATACATCGCCGCACAGCGTGTGTTCCCTGACTATAACGAAATGGCAGATGCCAAGGCCCTGCTTGAAAGTGTTACCCGCAGTTTCGGCTACCATTACGGGGTGCGGAACAAGGTTCGTGTGAATACCATTTCCCAGTCACCAACCCGCACTACTGCAGGCAGCGGTGTCAAGGGATTCGATGGTTTCATCAGTTATGCTGAGCAGATGAGTCCGCTAGGAAATGCCAGTGCGGATGATTGCGCTAATTATTGCGTGACCATGTTTTCGGATATGACGCGGATGGTCACCATGCAGAACCTGTTCCATGACGGTGGGTTTTCTTTCACCGGGGTCACGCAGGCGGTCATCGAACAAATGGAAAAATAATATTCGGCAACTATGCAATGGATTGACTACCTCGGTGTTTTTGGAACCTTTCTTTCATCCATCACCTTCCTGCCGCAGGTTTACAAAGCTTGGAAGACCCGTTCAGTGGGAGATCTCTCTGCCTGGATGCTGGCCATCTTGCTGGGAAATGTATCGACCTGGCTGTGCTATGGTATCATCAAGGGTGACTTTTTCATCATATTGGCCAATAGCATCATCATGGGGCTCACCTTATTGATGGTCTATTTCAAAGTGACGTTCGGAAAGCAAAAAGCATAAAAAAAACCGCCTTCGGGCGGTTTTTTTACAAAAAATTAAGACGTGGCTCAATATTCATCCTCGTTGAAGAAGAAGTCTTCCTGACTAGGATAATCCGGCCAGATGTCATCAATACCTTCGAATATCTCGCCCTCATCTTCCAGTTCCTGGAGATTTTCGACGACTTCGATGGGTGCGCCACTTCGAATGGCATAATCGATGAGTTCGTCTTTTGTGGCGGGCCAGGGTGCGTCTTCCAGATAGGATGCAAGTTCAAGTGTCCAAAACATCAGGGACCTCCTTTTTGATTTTCCGCAAAAGTAATCGTTCAGTTGAAATATCCAAATCCGTTTATACCCAATTCAGGATCAACGGGGTCCGGAGGCGCTGAAAGTGCCGTCCAAAAGATGGATTTCTTACCATAACACGCCAGTCTTATGTTGGTTGCAAAAGGCATAAAAAAGAATTACGGGACACTTGAAGTGCTCAAGGGTGTGGATATTTCTGTGTCTGCAGGGGAGATCGTGTCCATTGTGGGCTCTTCCGGTGCCGGCAAAAGCACGTTGTTGCATATCCTGGGTACCCTGGACAAGGCGGATGAAGGGGAGATCCTGATGGCCGGGGAACGTATCGACCAGTTGACCGGGAAAAAGCTCGCCGCTTTCAGGAACAGGCATACGGGTTTCGTTTTTCAGTTTCATCATTTGTTGCCGGAGTTCACTGCGCTGGAAAACGTCTGTATTCCGGGATGGATCGCCCGAAGACCTGCCCGCGAGGTGATGTCTGATGCCCGGTCGCTGCTGGATCGGCTGGGATTATCGCACCGGATGGATAACAAACCCTCCGAACTTTCGGGAGGGGAACAACAGCGCGTGGCGGTAGCACGGGCGTTATTGAATAAGCCAGCCATCATTTTTGCAGATGAACCGACCGGCAACCTTGATTCAGAGAACGCCAGAGCCCTGCATCGACTTTTTTTTCAGCTCAGGGACGAATTGGGGCAGACTTTCCTTGTGGTCACCCACAATGAGGAGCTGGCCACGATGAGCGACCGGGTTGTTCACATGCGCGACGGGCTGGTGATGTGATCGACATCATATCCATTTCTGGATGACAAATTCAGGGGGGGTGACTAAGTATAAG
>JBEEMB010000093.1:0-3598 GCA_041167815.1 Bacteroidota bacterium
AGCCTCTGTGTTATTTTTTATTGGCAAGAAAAACACCGACTAAAATGGTGCAGAGGCCCAACACCTGCCATTGGTTGATGCTTTCACCAGCTACCAGCCCCCAGAACAATGCCACGAAGGGAATCCCGTAAGTCACCATGGAAGCGAACAGAGGTCCTGCCCGTTTCAGCAGCATATAGAAAACGATCGATGCCACTGCAGTTCCGATCACGCCGAGTAATGCGCTGGCGAGGGTTGAGCTTGAATAAATGACAGTAACAGGTGCACTAAAAAATCCAGTGATTGCCAGGATGAGGGCTGCAGGAATCACCAGCAGGGTGAAAGCGATGGTGGCGATATCTCTGGATGGGATGTCTTTCATGTATCGATTGACCATCTGCACGTTGATGCCATAGAAAAGGGTGGCAAGCAGTACAAAAGATGCATAGCCGGTGTGACTGAGGCTGATACCCTGGTCTCCTGAGAGAATCAGAAAGACCAATCCGACAAAACCGATGCCAACGCCCACCCATTTCATGAGGGGGATCTGTTGGGTAAAGATGGTCACCCCGATGAGCAGGGTGAAGATCGGGGTCAGCGCATTCATAATACCCGCCAGCGAAGAGTCAATTCTGGTCTCCGCAATACAGAACAGGAATGCGGGAAAGAAAGTACCCAGGAGGCCGGACAGGAAAATCAAGCCCCATCGATCCCTGGGAATGCGGCGGAACGACTGCCATCCGAAAGGAATCAATACCAGACCCGCACTTATGATCCGAACAGAGGCGACCTGCCAGGGACTGAGGAGCTTAAGGCCCTCTTTCATGATGACAAAAGAGCTACCCCAGGTGATGCAAAGCAGGATGAAGAGCATCCAGTTGATCCAATGATTTCTCAACCGTCGAAGTTTTTGCAAAGTTCCGACATTCCCATCGATTTGACCGTGATAATCCGTTTGAGGTGTGCGAAAACTGTAAGCTTTTTTGCGCTGATTATCAATATATTGCCTATATTCAAAATAAAAACCATGGGTTTCATTCAGGAATTCAAAGCATTTGCCCTGAAGGGCAACGTCCTCGACCTTGCGGTTGGTGTGATCATTGGCGGTGCTTTTGGCAAAATTGTGACCGCGCTGGTAGATCATATCTTGATGCCTGTCATCAATATGGCCGGGGGTGGCGAGGCCTCCTTCAAGGAATTGAAGATCGGGGGCATTGAGGTAGGCGCATTTCTGCAGGCAACGATTGATTTTCTGATCATCGCATTCATCCTCTTTCTGGTCATCCGGTTCGTGAATCGTTTCAAAAGATCCGAACCTGCGCCACCGCCTGCCCCACCTGCGCCGAACAGGACCGAAGTTTTGTTGGAAGAGATTTTGGCTGCACTCAAAAAGTGAGGACCCTTGCACGCGGCCCTGGGAATAATCCAGGGCCGGTGTGTCGGCCCAATGCGCTACTTTTGTCGGCCTGTGCGACACGGGATCCTCATGTTTCAAAGGTTATGGCACAAAACGCATCTTATCAGATCAAGCTTCCCCAGTTCGAAGGACCTTTCGACCTGCTGTTATTTTTCATAGAGCGGGATGAGCTCGATATCTACAACATTCCGATCAATAAAATCACGACCGACTTTCTTGATTTTCTGCATCAGTCGAAGGAAAGCAATATTGAGTTGAGCAGTGAGTTCATCCTCTTTATTTCGACCTTGATGCGGATCAAGGCGAAGATGTTATTACCCCGGAAGGAGCTTGATGCCCAGGGCAATGAAATTGATCCGCGCCAGGAACTGGTAGACAAGATCCTGGAATACAAGAAATTCAAGGAGGCTTCGGCCAAGTTGGCGGAAATGGAGGCTGAGCGGATGTTTATGGTCAAACGGGGGAACCTTCAAAAAGAGTTGTCGTCGGTGGGAGAAGAGTCTTCGGAGGGTTCTGAGATCCAGAACATCAGCTTATTCAAGCTCATGAAGGTCTTCGAGAAGGTGATGAAACGCATGTATGAGCGGAATAACAAACCACAGCATGTGGTTTATCGTTTCAATCACACCATGGAGGAAGCCAGGGAGTATATGCTCACCACCCTATCGAGGGAGAAGACGATGGCCTTCGAAAATATTTTTGAGATCTGTCAGGACCGCATACATGCCATCTTCATATTCCTGACGATTCTTGAACTCGCGCAACTTCAATACATGTCGGTACTGGTTGGTGAGGGCCGAAACAATTTCATCATTCAATGGAATGATGAAAGAGAGCCGGATCCGGCAGACATTGACCTGGACGTGAAAGCATTTTCGGCGGATGAAGGATCGGAGGCTTAACCTCCGATCGTTATCTCCACGCTCACTTCGTTTTTCATGAGTTCGCGAACAGCGTCGGCAATACCTGCGGCATCGTATCCACATTCGCGGTGTAATTCCTTCAGGCTGCCATGTTCGACCAGTCTATCGGGAATCCCCAGTATACGTACCTCGGCATTGTATCCATGTGCAGCCATGAACTCCAGTACGGCGGATCCAAATCCTCCCACCACAGTTCCATCTTCCACGGTAATCACCTTGTTGAACTGACTGAAAACTTCGTGAAGGAGTTCCTCGTCGATCGGTTTGGCGAATCGCATATCGTAATGGGCGGGTGTAAGACCTTCTGCACGAAGCTCGCGAATGGCGGCTGAGGCAAAGTTTCCGGGATGTCCGAACGTGAGGATGGCCACACCCGAGCCTGATTTCAATTTCCGGCCCTTACCGATGGGAATTTCCTGCATTTCATTACGCCAGTCTGAAAGCATGCCCTCTCCCCTCGGATACCTGATGACCATGGGGGATCCGGTGGATTCCAGTTGGGCGGTGTACATCAGGTTTCTGAGTTCGTGCTCGTTCATCGGGGCACTGATGATCATGTGTGGGATACACCGGAAGTAAGCGATATCATAGGCTCCATGGTGTGTGGGGCCATCTTCTCCTACCAGTCCTGCCCGGTCGAGGCAAAGCACCACCGGTAGTTTCTGGATGGCCACGTCATGCACCACCTGGTCGAAGGATCGCTGCATGAATGAAGAATAAATATTGCAGAACACCCGGAGTCCCTGGGTAGCCATACCTGCACTGAGCGTAACGGCATGTTGTTCGCAGATCCCAACGTCTACGGCCCGTTTCGGCATTTTATCCATCATGAACTTTAGGGAGCAACCAGAGGGCATGGCAGGTGTCACCCCAAAGATGCGGTCGTTCTTTTCTGCAAGTTCAATGATTGTGTGACCGAAGACGTCCTGATACTTGGGTGGCTGTGGTGTTTCGAAGGTCTTCTTGTATATCTCTCCGGTTACCTTGTCGAACAGTCCGGGTGCGTGCCACTTTGTCTGGTCTTTTTCTGCCAGCGCGTAGCCTTTACCCTTGGTGGTGACGATATGCAGGATTTTGGGTCCGTGGATATCTTTCAGATCCTGGAGTGTATCCACCAGTTTGTGGATGTTGTGTCCGTCGATGGGTCCGAAATAGCGAAGCTTCATTGCTTCGAAGAGGTTGCTGCTCTGGTTGATGAAGCCCTTGATGCTGTGTTCCAGCTTGCTGGCCATTTCCCTGGAAAACGTTTTGCCGATGGGCAGTTTGCCGAGTGCGTGCC
>JBEEMB010000252.1:0-7636 GCA_041167815.1 Bacteroidota bacterium
AGGTAAAAAGAAAATGTTGGTTGTCCGGGAAATCTTTTTTTCGTTTGTTTCCCGTCGACAATGTAAAAGTACACTACGTTGCTGCCCGTAAAAAGCCAGCTTTGTGCTTTTTTCATGACCGCCAATCTGACAAGTACAGCCTAAAACCCAATACCATCAAGGGTTTCTGTTTTTTAAAAATGTGCTGCCCAAGGTTTTCCCCGTAGTTATATTTTTCTTTATTACTGTCAAAAGAGACTTTTTTCTTGAGTTCATTCGATGGTTGACGCTCCATCTATGGTGTCATTGAAGATCGTCAACCCTGCCTGGGGTGACTTGGTATTCATTTTGAGCATAACCAGGTTGGGTACAATACCTGTTGTAACGTACTTTCGGTGCATCATGCGTATACCATTCTTCGGCCTCGTACTGGCATCTCTTTCTATTCCAACCCTGTTATGGGCACAAGGCCCTGTGAAGCAAGCCTCAGCGAGAGACAGTATTTCAAAAAAGATGTTGTACGCTGATACCGTTCCCAAAAAAGTATCCCTCACAGAGATTGTAGTGAAAGGGAAAAAGCCGCCGGTCAGTTTCAAGATCGACCGGCAGGTATTCGACGCCAACGCTTATGCGGCAGCTCGTCAAGGCACCGCTGTTGATTTGGTGCGGAATCTACCATCGGTGAGTCTTAATGGTCAGGGAGAACTCAATGTCCGTGGATCCTCCAGTTTTCAGGTGTTGGTCAACGGCCGACCGACCCAGGGCGAACCATCATTTGTATTGAGTCAAATTCCGGCCGCTCAAATCGACCGGGTCGAAATCATCAGTAGTCCGGGGGCGGCCTTTGATGCCGATGGAAAAAGCGGCGTGATGAACATCATCACCCGAACAGCTCCAGAGCAGGGCTTGTTGCTACAATCGAATCTAATGGGAGGTTTGCCGGCCCTTCAGCGATTTGGGAATACCCGGTACGAGCATCCGCTCCGGGGTGCGGCAGACATGTCGCTCTCCTGGCAGAAAGGTGCGTGGGAACTGGGTGGAGGCTTCAACCTCCAGAGGAACGATATGTCAGGTTACCGGGAGGGAGAAGTCATGACCATCTTTCAGGGCCGTCGGACCGATTTCCCATCCAATGGGGAGCGGAGTTTCCGCCGGCACAATGCGGGTGCCCGAATGAATCTGGCATTTGAACCGAACTCCCGCAACCGCTTTGATGCAGCACTCTATCGTGGGAAACGCTACCAAAGCCGGGTGGCGGACCTGGATTATGAAAATCGAAAAACGATCCTGATTTCTTCCGGTCCATCGTCATTATTCCGATATTTCAATGAAAACACCCAGGACAAGGAAGGCATCTTCACGCTGGCAAGCCTGGGAAGCACACACCACCTCGGTTCGAACAGCACCCTGGCATTCAACGGACAATACGAAGGGGCGAACCTGACCAGTCTGACGACCAACAGGAACCTGGCGGCCCGCGGTTCTTCCGTAGATTATCAAAGCACAAACAATCCGGGGAGCAATCCGCTGGATGCCTGGCGTGTCAAAACAGACTATACTCACAAACAGGGAGAAACGCAATGGCAGGCCGGCTACCAGTTCCGATATGATCGTCAGGACGGAGTTTTCTCTTACCAATACCGCAATCCGGGTGATGCTTCATTCAAGACGGACCCAGCCTTTTCCGGGAATATTTTTGTACAGAACAGGATTCATGCAGGCTACTTACAACATTCAGCGGTCAAAGGTGCCTGGTCATGGCAGGCCGGTTTCAGGGTGGAACATACTCTCCGGGACTTGAAGACCAGTACCGATCCTACGGTCCGGAAATTAAATCTGCTCAACGCCTTTCCATCCGGACAGATCCGTTGGAGGGCCAATGAATGGAACACCCTGCGCGCAGGTTACAGCAGACGCATCAAACGCACCAATAACTTTGAGTTGAATCCAATTCCGGAACGAGAACACTCGGAAACCCTCGAGCAGGGGGATCCCAACCTTCTGCCGGAATTGACCGGACAGTGGGAATTCGCCTGGGAAAGACGCATGCAAGCGGGTACATTCTCCGCCTCGTTATATCATCAACGCATCCTTAATCCCATCCAACGGGTCAACAGCGTCTTCAATGATACCATTCTGAATCGCCTGTACACCAATGCGGCGAGTGCCAGACAGACTGGATTGGAAGCAAACCTCACATTACGCGCAGGCAGTCGCTGGTCGGGCATCATTGGAGGGAATGTCTACAAATACGACATCACCGGCACACTGTTTGGTCAGCCCAAAGCCACGGAGAACAGCGGCTGGATATACAGCATCAATACCACACAGACGCTGAACTTCAACAAGGGATGGATGACGCAGTTCAGCCTGAGCTATCTGTCCATTCGGGCCACCGTTCAGGGCCGTGACGGATCCTTCGTGGTACCCAATCTCTCCTTGCGCAAGGCACTGCCAAACAATCGCTGGTCGTTCATGGCACAGTGGTTGTACATGGATGCGGGACTGGGCATTTCAAACCGACAGCGCATCAGCACGACCGGCGCGGATTTCAGAACGACGACACTGTACATTTATGAACCGGATCAGATCCAACTCTCAGCAACATACCAGTTG
This sequence comes from Bacteroidota bacterium, assembly GCA_041167815.1. Lineage (GTDB taxonomy): Bacteria > Bacteroidota > Bacteroidia > Chitinophagales > Chitinophagaceae > Pollutibacter. The sequence continues at coordinate 2,596 of JBEEMB010000252.1, forward strand.
AGTCGAAAGAACAGAAAGATCAATCTTCCTCAAAGTGAGATGGCCGAAAAGGAATTTTAAATAAATGTAATATTTATTTTACCTGTTCGACAAATGAGGAAAAATGCAATCAAGAATCACACGCATTCTATATCTCGGCTTCATTCTAATGGGCACCTACTATGCATTCAGAGGTGATCTTATGCAACTGTTCACTATGTGGGGCATTGCCTTTGCCTTTGATCCTTTCGACGCTAAAGTGGCCTGGAATGACAGAAAATGGTGGCAGCGGGGTGTATTTATCTTCCAAATCACAGTGGTGATCCTTGCATTCTTAGGGGCCAATTGGACCCAGATCAAATCAGGCGTATTGGACGGATGGATGGGGCAATAGTCCCATTCACTCTTCTGCTTCCACATCGCGCAACTCCGCTTCCAGATCCCGGATATAGCGCCCGTAGAGCCAGTGGATCCACCATTTTGCGATGTACCAGGTCGACACCATTAACAGGGAAAGACCGATGATAACGATCAATAAGAATACCCAAACGGGGGGTGCAAGGTTGTCAGGAGTATTGTCGCCCACATCACTACCTGGAAATGCAATCCCCAGAACGATTGAATAAATCAGACAGAACGGCACCATGATGAGATTGAACTGGAGATATCTGCGCTGGTAGGTTTTCATGATATCAACCAACTCTTTCAAGCCCTCCTGCACCGTGGTATCAGAATGAATGTGACGGGTGATCCGGCGGGCCAGTCTGGCGAAGACCGGCGCAAGCATCGTCATTACAACCGAAAATGTGACCAGATAAATGGATAGTGCCATTAATTCTGTCCTCCATGCCTCAAACAACATGATCGGTGTGGCAATCAAATAAAATGCCGTTTCCAGCCACAGATTCCTGCGCAGTTTCATCAACAATCCCCTCGATCGGGGCAACTTGCAGACCACCATTTTTGGCCGGGAGGTTACCGGTTGCTCCAATCTGCTGTTAATACCTGCTTTGAGTGCATCAAGATCCATCCCGCCCTTGTTTTTGTAGTTCACAATCCTCCTTGAGCCGCTTTCTTATGCGATTGAGGCGTACACCTATGTTTGACACAGACATACCCATGATTTCAGCCATCTCTTCATAGGAACAATCCTCCAAAAACAATAGGATGATGGCCTTATCTATTTTCGACAAGCGGTTGATCGCCTTATACATCAGTTCAACCTCTTCCGCATAAGGGTCAGCAGGTGAGTCATGCTTGATCCAATCCACCTGAACAGCAATTTCACCAGCCCGTCGTTTCTTTCTAAGATGTGTGATGGCTGTGTTGAGGGCCACCCGATACAACCAGGTGGAGAAACGGGCATCCGCACGAAAACCGGCAAATGAGCGCCACGCCTGACATAGGATCTCCTGAAAGAGATCCTCCCGGTCGGCAGGCTCGTCAGCATACAGACGAGCGACCTTATGGATCAAGCGTTCGTGTTCAGCGATTCTCGCTAAAAAAGCCTGTTCAGATGCACTCATCCGGCGAAAGAAATATGTATCATTGGCGTTGGCTCCAACTTGTTAACACTTCATTAGTCGCCATGGATCCGGGAATATTACATTCCAAAAAAAATGTAATCTCCCTTGCCTGCATGAATTGTGATTAAAACAGTTTAAAATGAATATGATCAATACAAATCCTCCGGACGAGCAAGCAAGGGAATCACCCCTTTAAGCGTAGGAACAACCTGCTGCGGACGGCCCTGCGCATCAAAATTCAGGCGATCGATGCACACTTCCCGGTGGTATCCGGCAGACCTGCCCATCCCGATGCCACGGGGATGATTGAAACGATGGTAGACGATGTACCATTCATCCGTACCGGGTCTGTTGAGCACGGAATTATGACCTGTTCCGTATATACCTGCCACGGTGTCCTTCTCCAACAGGATATTATCGGCCGGCACTTCGATCGGGCCGAGTGGGGTTGATGCGACTCCCCAGCGCACCCGGTAATCCGGACTACGCGTGTCGTTTTCGGACCAGAGAAAGTAATAGCGGCCGTTCCTGAAAAATACGGTCGTCCCCTCCCGAAAGGTCCGGTCAGGCGTGATGATTTTTACGGTGGAATCCACCAGCGAGAGCCCATCCTCCGACAACATCCCGGCCAACATGTGGCCATTTCCCCAGTAGAGATAGTCGCGCCCCGACACCGGATCGGTGAACACATCCGGATCGATGACCTGCCCACCTTTCAATCCTTCCGGAAACCGGTCCAACAAAGGCTTTCCAATATCCCTGAAAGGACCTGTCGGAGCATCTGAAACGGCCACACCGATGCGCTGTGCGGCAGTATAATAAAAAAGATAACGGTAACGATCACCTGTTTTTTTCTCCAGGATACAGGGCGCCCATGCATTCCGTTTGCCCCATGAAACATCACGAGGCAGATCGAGGATCACGCCTTCATCCTTCCAGGTGGCCAGATCAGTGGAAGAAAAGGCCTTGAAATACGTTCCGGACCAGTTGGTGAAGCCATCACTCGTCGGGTAGAGGTAATATTTACCAGTGTTTTTAGAATACATGATATCCGGATCTGCATAGTATCCTTCGAGAACAGGATTGAACTCACGTCTGGCCCAGAGTGTCCACACTTCAGGCTTCCGTCCGTCCACTGTCACCCGATATCGTCGCGTTCTACCGGCAGGATCCAACGGGCCTTGCACCGCTACGCGTATGCCCGGCTGGGATGGGAAGGAAGGATGCAAGGCTGCGGGATCCACCCCGGGTCTGAGCGAAATGTCTATGATCTTCGAACCGGTATCGATTCTTGTATTTATTTTTCGGTTACCCGTTGCCGTTAGTGATCCCAACACCATCTCTGCATGTCCCCACTGGGCAACGAGCCTGCGTATTTCATCTTCCGTCACAGGCATCACCGTGCCGTGGCGGGGATGAAAATCCATCGACACCTCTTCATCTGCCACACGGAAATGCTCCAGGTCGCGTGTCCGACAGAATTGATATCGACCGGATGTGTAGACATCGTACATCAATACATATTCATCGGAACCATTCAGCTTGTAAACGCCCGCACCTTCCACCGGATCTTTGGTCTGCTGCACATAAGGCTCGCGTTGCACGTAGCCTTCCGTCAGCCGGTCGGATACGGCCACCTTGATACCGGCTCCTCTTCCTTCGGTCTTGAAAAACAAATGAAATCGACCATCCTTCTCCACAATATCTCCGTCGATGCAGGCACCCCCGTCGGGAGGAAAAAATAGTTGCCGGGGTTCTGAAGCGAGATCTGTGAAATCCTCATTCGCATAAGCGAAGTAGATCTTGTCCGGCTCATTCATGCCATGCTTCATCGACCAATAGATCATATACTTGCCGGCCTTAGCGTCATAGATCGTCTGTGGCGCCCATACCCGGAGCAGAGAATCCTGCCCTGCGAATCGACGCTGAATGTTCACCACTTTCGATGACCAATGGACGAGATCCTTTGATGTCATGAGAACCATCGCTCTGTTCGAGTTCCATCCGAGTGCGGATACCATGTCGGTCGCCACCATGAGAAAGCCTTTCCCGTCGTGCCTGCGGAGGATGTGTGGATCCCGCACACCTCCAGTCGAGCTGATGACTGCAGAAGAAAGAACAGGCCGGTTACGATTCAGCGCATGGAATCGGAAGCCATCCGTGCTGACTGCAAAACGGATGCTCTCTCCATCCTTGCTGTTCCCGGTGAAATAGGTAAAAAGGTAAGCCTCCATTTGGGAAACTTCAATTGACTGAGCATGAGACTGACCTGTTACATAGAACAGCAAAACGATGAATAATGATACCTGGAGTTTCAGCATGTCCTTAGTTTCCTGGCTAAATTTAAATGTAAACAATCAAAGCTCTGTCATGAAGAATGCTGATATTTTTTAACGCCGCAACTTGAATATTTTTTACACCTATGAGAAAACACCTAAGCATGAAGCTGATCCTATTGGCTATCATCCTGCTGTCCACCCAAACACTGAAGGAACCCGACCATACGACTTCATATGCGTCGCTGGACAGAAGGCCTATTCCAGGATGGTTCGATGACTCCAAATTTGGAATCTTCATCCACTGGGGTGTGTATTCCGTTCCTGGCTGGTCACCCAAGGGCAGCTATGCAGAATGGTACCAGTATTGGTTGAGGCAGAAAAAGACCCACGGAAATATCAAAACCGCTTCAAAGGAAGTGTATGAATACCATGCAGAGAAGTTTGGGCCAAATAATGACTACTATCAATTCGGAAATGATTTTAAACCCGACAAATACCGACCGGAGGATTGGGCGAAACTAATCCAGAATGCCGGGGCCAAGTACGTTGTACTAACATCAAAGCACCACGATGGTTTCGCGCTATGGCCATCTGCTGAATCAGACAGGGTCTGGGGGTTTCACTGGAATAGTATGAGTGCCGGTCCAAAGCGTGACATAGTGGGTGAATTGAGTCGGGAAGTGAATAAAACGGATGTGAAATTCGGCATATACTATTCAATGTATGAATGGTACAACCCTTTGTACTTGAAAAGGGACAAATCAAAATACGTTGATAGCTATATGCTCCCACAAATGCGCGATCTGATTAACAGGTATGAACCCTGGATATTTTGGACCGATGGGCAGTGGGACCAACCTTCAAGGATTTGGAAAAGTCGTCCTTTCATTTCGTGGCTGTATAACGAGAGTCCGGTCTCAAAAAAAGTGGTGATCAATGGCCGATGGGGCAAGGAAATGAAGCCAATGAAGGGGCCCTTTGTCGGCAACTTCATCTCGACAGAGAACGATGGTGTAGCACTCATTAGTAGTCCTTGGGAAGAATGCAGGGGCATCGGACTTTCATTCGGCTACAATCGGAATGAAGATATCAAGGATTATAATACTTCGCAGACCTTGATCCTATTGTTGGTGGATATTATAAGTCATGGCGGGAACTTACTACTCAACATTGGGCCTGATGAACGAGGCGAGATTCCGCCAATCATGCGCGACAGGCTGACCGATATGGGAGCATGGCTCAAAATCAACGGAGAAG
>JBEEMB010000261.1:0-2714 GCA_041167815.1 Bacteroidota bacterium
GTCGTAATACGGACTCAACGGATGTCCGGACTGGCCCGTCGGGTTGACACTGAATCGATCATCCTTGCTGCCAAAGTCGACGATCCTTCGCAGTGCCGGACCGCTACTGACTTTGTATTCCCCTGTTGAATCGAGCGGAAAATCGAGGTTGTTGATGGTTTCCTGACCGCCCGGCACATCAAATGGGCCAACATTGAAAAGCAGGGGGCCGATGTAGGGGATGGCACCCAGCGGGTGTTTATGCTCAATTTTATGCACCAGCTCCCAGTACCATTGATCAACTTCTTCTCCCAACTGGTTTTCGAGCTTGCATGCGGCCTCGTCGAAGGCTTTCGTCAGAATATCGCTTCGTGATTCCCTTTTAGGCGTCTGGCTGTCATCCCACCACCTGGAGCTGTCATTCAACAGCAGCGAACGGGTATTGCGCTTGAGTGTCAGGCTGTGCAGGAAGGATTTGAAGGCATCATGGCCCAATTCATCCCGTAACGCGTCCCGGTAGATAGTATACAGGAATTTATAAAAGATGGTAGGCTCAATGTCCGTGAGCTCATGGGTACCATCCCACGCAGCCAATACATGGTAAGGAGCGAGGGCTTCCGGCCTTAACTTCGCAGTGTCGATCAACGGCATGATTTGACGGATGATCTCCGGGAAGGTGGAACTGGTGTGATCATTAATGACGTCCCGCATGGAAGCTTCCGTCCAGTCGTTCCGGTCGTTGAAGATCAGTTCTTCAATCCTTCTGGCCCGATTGGAAGGCACGTAATATCCGGCCACAGGTCCGCTGCCCATATCTTCCGGCTGGTTGTTAGCGGTGTACAACACACCCCTTGCCGGGTTGAGGATCTGCGGATTCAGGTCGAATGGCAGCCACCCGGTCGGATCATCGGCCCCTGTTGAACCATCGAGGATCAGATTGGGGTTGACATGCGCAGGTCGAATGGGAAGTTTTCCGGCAGCCCACCATGCGATGTCTCCCGTGGTATCCGCCCACATGATGTTCAATCCTGGAGAGGTCAGCAGGCTGACGGCTGCCCTGGCCTCCGGAACCCTATCTGCATGGGACAGCTTGTAGAATGCTTCCAGGTGGGTAGACGGGAACTGATCATGGATCCACCACATGGCAATCGGGTCTGTATATTCCTTTATGCCGTCGAAGGCTCCGTTGAGGATCGGACCATGGCGGGACCTTTTTACTTCCAGGATAACATCTTCGCCGCCTTTGACTTTGATGGTTTCTTTGCTGATCTGCAGGTCTTCCCAGTGATCCTTGTTCCAGACCTGGTTTGGATTGTCAGGATTCTGCTTTTCCCGGTAGAAATCCATGTCGTCGTTTTCGAACATCGTAATGCCCCATCCCGCGGCATCATGATGTCCCAGCGCCGGTACGGGTGTTCCCGCTAAAAAATTACCGTAGATGCTGAATCCCGGGCATTCCAAATGAGCTTCATACCACACAGAAGGCTGTGCGAAGGCGATATGTGTATCATTGGCGAGGATCGGCTTACCGGATTTTGTCTTTTTCCCGGAAACCACCCATCCGTTGGAGCCGGAATAAGTTGGATAAGGCAGGTTTCTGCTCACATCCCCGGCTTTGTCCGCCATATCCAGAAAGGCCATGGCCAGGGAACTGTCGGACTTCTTGCCGGCGGATTGTACCGGTATCTTCCAACTGCTATCGGGCCAGTTGCTGAATATGTCCTTCAGATAGTCTGTACCCCAGCGACTGGCGATGGTGGTGGCCACTGCTTCCGCCTTGAAGGCCCCGGTGAAGGTATATCCCATGTACGAGATGATGACTTCGATATCCTCCATCGAGAAGGGCGTTCCGTCCAAGCCCAGGATGCTGAATTCGACAGGCTTTTTCCCTGTTGCCACGTAGTGGTTGACCCCGCGAAGATACGCCAGGGCTGCCTGGACATGGGGCTTCGTGCTATCGCGCATGAGCATCTCGACGCTTCTTCGGGCATGCTCACGAAAACCCATCGTACGGAAAAGCTTGTCGGTGGACAGGGTTTTATCTCCAAAAACCTCCGAGAGTCGCCCATCAGCCAGCCTGCGGATCATCTCCATCTGAAACAGGCGGTCCTGCGCATGGATATATCCCAGGGCCATATACAAGTCCCGCTCGTTCTGCGCGTAGATATGCGGAACGGCATGGTCGTCGAACATCACTTCAACCTGCTCACTAAGACCGGGGAGTTTGAGCTCCGCATTGTAATTCGGCCGGGAGGATTTCATCCAAAAAAATCCTACCAAAGCGGTCACCACGAAGATCGAAAGGAGACCAATGATTACATTCCTGAGCAAACGCATACGGGCGAATTGAAAAATGAAGGTGGATGGTGTTTATCCTGAATTTCTTCCTTAATGAGGGGAAATCTGGATTCAGCCATGGTCAGAGCTGTCCGTCATTTTTCACAAGATTGGGATCGAACCGAAAAATATATCCATTTTCTGCATAAAGCAAGTCCCGATCCCGAAATCGTTACATTTTTCGATGATTTACCCAAATGGTGCCTACTTATACCACTGATAAGTGAGGGTGTGGGTGCCTTCTGCCAACCCCAGTTTCGACATGGCAGCGTTGCTAAGCCTTGCCTGAAGGCCTTCATTCTCCCGGATCGGGGGTAAATCTCCGAGTACCTTGGCATAGATGGACGGGCCGCCCGCAGGATCGGAAATCTTTACTACGGTTCCCGGTTCCACGCCAT
>JBEEMB010000273.1:0-9248 GCA_041167815.1 Bacteroidota bacterium
GCCATGCAGATCAAGCAGGGCGATATACTGGTGGCAGACCTGGACAAGGAAAACCAGAAGATCCAGTTCACCCTTAAGGAAGGTCAGGCTCAGAAGGAGACGACGGAAGTGTGATGAAATATTGAAATTTAGTGTTGAATAAATTAAAGCGCCGGCAGTTATGTCGGCGTTTTTACCTTTGTTTCGAACTAATATTGACTTTACAGGCGAATGCTAACGAAGATCGGCACAGACATAGCCTATGCTGCGGACTTGTTATCCCAAGGCGAGGTCGTGGCCATTCCCACAGAAACCGTTTACGGATTGGCAGCCAACGCCCTCAATCCAGATGCGGTTTTACGCATCTATGAAGCCAAACATCGCCCACGGTTCAATCCATTGATCCTTCATGTTCCATCGATCGAGGCATTCGAACTTTACGCAAAGGAAATCCCGGAAGCCTGTCGACGGCTCGCAGAAGCATTTTCACCGGGTCCATTGACATTTTTATTACCCAAGCGTCCGGAAGTGCCTGATATCGTCACGGCAGGCAGCGATCTGGTGGCATTGCGCATCCCGAAGCATCCGGTGGCATTGGAACTCTTATCAATGCTGCCCTTCCCATTGGCCGCACCGAGTGCCAATCCCTCCGGATATGTCAGTCCGGTGACAGCCGCCCATGTGATGCAGGGGCTGAGCGGTCGCATTCCATACATCCTCGATGGAGGCCCCTGCACCGTCGGACTTGAGTCCACCATCGTTTCGTTCCTGGGTGGGCGTATCTTCCTGCATCGATTCGGTGCCATCACCCCTGAAGATATTGAACGCATTACAGGGATCACCCCAACGCAGGCTACTGGTTCTCACAATGCCCCTGACGCACCGGGACAGTTGAAAAGCCATTATGCCCCGGATCAGCCTTTATTCATGGGGGATATTCCGTCGTTGTTTCGCGAACATGCGGGCAAGCGGGTGGCCTTGATTTCCTTCCATCAATCTTATTCGAATCTGGATACCGTAGTCTCCTACGTGCTATCTCCCGGCGGCGATCTACATGAAGCCGCAAGAAACCTCTTCCAGGCGCTCCGCAGCGCTGATCAGGCGGATGTCGATATCATCCTCGCAGAGGAATTTCCGGCCGAAGGTCTGGGTTGGGCGATCAATGATCGACTCTCCAGAGCGCAGTTCATCCACCGTTCCTGACGCTTTTTCTCATCGTTTCCTGTTCGCCATGTTAAAGTGCATGAAACTTTTGCATAAAAACTTGCAATTCTTGCACGTTCAACATATCTTTATTCTTATAGCGCATCGATAAGTCGATGAAAGCTAATCCAATCCAAGTATCCGTTGTAATTGCCTTATATCCAAGCCATGAAATATTCCTCTGGAACAGATGTCCTGCGGGCCATTTCCTCACTGTGTGAGCGTGATGTCGTCGTAATCCCCACAGAAACCAGCTATGTCCTCGCCTGCAATGCGATGGATGAAGAAGCTGTTGCCAGGTTCTCCGAACTGACGGCCCTGTTCCCTGAAAGTATTCCTGAATTATTCGTCCCGAATTTTGACACAGCATCCAAGTATGCTCGCAATATCCCTGAAGTATATGGTCAGTTGGCCCGGCGTTTCAGCCCAGGTCAGCTCGGATACCTGCTCAAGGGCAGATATATGATCTCTGAATCCATCACGGATGAGGAAGGTCGCATGGCAGTTCGTGTCCCAGCACATCCACTTACCCAACAGTTGCTTGGTCGTATTGGCTTCCCTCTCGCTGTCGCTACCATTCCGATGGAAGCTGGTGTCAGTCATACAGCGATGGAAGCAGCCGCAGTAGTTGGTGAGGAAGTTGGCTATGTACTGGACGGTGGAGCCTCCGCTGTTGGCAAGCCTGCCACGATCATCGGCATGTACGGAGAAGACCATGTCATCTACCGTTCAGGTGCCGTGAGCCGCGAAAGCATTGAAGGTGAAATGCAAATACCGGTCGTGATGCAAATCATGCCGCTGGTGGCTGAGCCTGTCAGACTCTACGGTCGTTGATACCGATGCTGACTTACATCACGCTTCCAACTCACTGAGCTCCAGCCAACGGAGCTCTTTTTCGTCCAGGAGGTTGGTGATCACGGCGATGCGTTCCGCACGTGACTGCATATCGGCAAAAGGCAATCCCGGATCACTCAGACTTTGCGTCAGGCTTGCTTTTTCTGCCTCCAGCGCACCGATTTCCTTTTCCAGACTTTCAAATTCCCTGCGCTCCTTAAAGCCCATCTTGCGTTTCGGTGGCGCAATAACGGCTGGCTTTTCCGAAGCTTCCATTTCTACAACGGCCCCGATCGGTTTACTGCTTTCCTTCGGCTTTTCCTCTTCACTGAGTCGATAATCGGCATAGTTGCCAGGGAAATCACGTATGACGCCATCTCCCTCAAACACCAACAGGTGATCCACCAGCCGGTCCATGAAATATCGGTCGTGGCTCACGATGAGCAGACAGCCCGGGAAGTCGGCCAGGAATTCTTCCAGCACCCCGAGGGTGGGCAGGTCGAGATCGTTGGTCGGTTCGTCAAGCACCAGAAAGTTCGGATTTCTGAAAAGGATTGAAAGCAGGTGCAGTCGGCGCTTTTCACCACCACTCAGCCGGCTGATATACGTGTATTGCTGGTCTGGCGGGAAGAGGAAGCGTTCCAGGAACTGCGCGGCACTGAGCGATCCTCCATTGGCCAGCGGGAAGCTTTCAGCGATGTTCTTGACATATTCGATCACCCGCATATCTGATTTCAGTTGCAATCCCTGCTGGGCATAATGGCCAAAGATCACCGTGTCGCCGATGTTGACCTTTCCGCTATCGACGGCTTCCAATCCGAGGATGATATTGATGAACGTGGATTTACCGGCGCCGTTCTTTCCGATCACGCCAACCCTTTCTCCCTTTTTGAAGGTGTAGTCAAAGCCCTGAAGGATGACCCGATCCCCGAAACGCTTGTAGACCTTCTTCAACTCGGTGACTTTACCGCCCAGTCGGCTCATCTTGAGTTGGAGTTCCATGCGTCTTTCTTCCACACGTTGTTTGGCACGGGCCTCGACCTCATAGAAATTGTCCTGACGGCTTTTCGACTTGGTGGTGCGGGCCTTGGGCTGCTTACGCATCCATTCGAGTTCGCGGCGGTAGGTGTTACGTGCCTTTTCGATGCTGGCGACTTCGTTCTCTATTCGGGCAGCTTTTTTCTCGAGGTAATTGGCGTAGTCACCCCTGTACGTGTATAGGTTACTGCCGTCGAGTTCCCAGATCTCATCACACACGGCATCCAGAAAATACCTGTCGTGTGTTACCAGCAGCAGGGTGATGTTTTCCTTGTTGAGATAATGCTCTAGCCATTCGACCATTTCCACGTCGAGGTGGTTGGTCGGTTCGTCCATGATCAGCAGGATATGCTTGTGCTCAAAGCCTATGTCGATCAACGTCTTGGCCAGGGCCACACGCTTTCGCTGGCCTCCGCTGAGGGTGCCGACGGGTTGGTGTAGTTGATGAATGTTGAGTTTGCCGAGGATCTGTTTGACCTTGGCATCAAAATCCCAGGCGCCTATCTCGTCCATTTCAACGATGGCCTTACTGAGGGCTTCCATATCGTTTCTTTCACTCACGTCCTCATAATGCCGGATGGCGTTCATTACAGGATGATCGTGACGGAAGATATTGTCCAGGATCGAGTCGTGCTCCATGAACTGCGGCTCCTGTTCGAAGAATGCGATGTCCACGTCCTTGTGGCGCCAAAGCTTACCACTGTCGGCGGTGTCTTGCCCTGCCAGGATACGCATCAAGGTTGATTTCCCGGATCCGTTACGTGCTACGAGTGCGATCTTGTCACCCTCCTCAATATGAAAAGTGATGCCTGAAAAGAGGGGTTGTATGCCGTAGGATTTGGCGAGGGACTCGACGGACAGATAATGCATGCGCAAAGGTAAGTCCTTTCAGTACACGTCTTTCAGGCCATTAGGGCGATGAGCAGACAGCCGAGTAAGGCGAGCGTCAGCAGTAGCATGGGTTTCCATCTGTTCCAACTGGCGTCGGCCTTTTTTTCGGAATAGATACTTTTCAGCGATCCAAATGCGGGATGGTTTTCCGGCAGGATCTCTTTTGTGAGGGCGATCAAATTGACAAGTCCGTCGGGTTCAAGGTGTTTTCCGCATCTTACGATCGTTTCTCCCATCCCGTCCAATTGCTCAGGGTCCTGTTTCAGGATCTCAATATTTTGGGGACTGAGTAGTTCAGTGATCCTGTGTATCCTGCTGTTACGGTCGGTGCGCCAGGGATCTTCAGCCGCGAATCCCCGTTCGATGATGAGCAGGCGTTTCAGGATATCCGTAGCCGACAGCACGGGCATGGTCGTTGTCGATAATCCCTGACTGGCCAGAAGCCATCGTTCCTGCAGCCAGGCATCGCGCAATAATGGGTCTGTCAGGGTTTCATACGCCTCCTGGATCTCGCGGAAATGAGCCTGTACCGCACGGTCGTCGGGATGTCTGTCGGGGTGATAGCGTTTCACCAGCGATCGGTAACTTTTACGGATTTCATCCGGTCCCGATTGCGGGCTGATCCCAAGGGTACGATAGTGGTCTTTTGGCATAGTTGACGTCAACACGGCCAAGTTACGAATTGTTCAGCGGGGCGAAAGGCTGCCGCATCGTGCTTATCTTTGTAAGGTGAACGTCGGTCGATCGTTACCGGACATTTGGAACCAAGTGGGATAGCATCTTATGAAAAACAACACCCTGATCAGCCTCTTTTTTACCTCTATCATCCTGGGCCTTTCTGTGTCGGCATGTAAGCAAGGGAATGCGGATACTATATCAGGAACCGCATCAGCTCCTGGAACCACACAGAAAAAGGTTACATCCATTAGGGAACTGGGCCTTAAGAGGAAAAAAGCTTCCGTGTCGGAGATCCTGTCACGCAGACAGATTCCTGTGCTTTGTTATCACCGGATTCGCCCGTGGACGGCTTCAGATGGCCGGATTGCCAAGGAAAATGTCATCCCTCCTGATCTGTTCAAGGCACATATGCGGATACTGGCCGACAGTGGATACCATACCATCATGCCTGATCAATTGCTGGATTATCTGGAGTACGGGGATTCCCTGCCGGAAAAACCGTTGATGATTTCATTTGATGACGGGTCCATCGGCCAATATGATATAGGTGTTCCGACCCTGGAAAAACATGGATTCCGCGGCGTATTCTTCATTATGACCATTGCCACGGGCAGAAAAGGATACATGACTGAGGCCCAGTTGAAGGAAATGTCTGATCGCGGGCATCTGATCGCCGATCATACCTGGGATCACCATAGTGTACTTGAGTACGATGCTGCCGCGTGGAAAAAACAGCTTGACGGTTCCGTGAAAACACTTGAAGAGATCACAGGCAAGCCGGTAAGGTATTTCGCTTATCCATTTGGATTATGGTCTCCGGCTTCCTTCCCTTACCTCCGGTCGTCGGGTATCCGTGGCGCATTCATTCTGGCCACGAAGCGCGACAGCACGGATCCGCTGATGACGCTTCGGAGGATAAACGTTCCTGGTTACTGGAATGAAAAAGCCATGCTGCAGAATCTGAAGCGAAGTTTCAAATAGTGCAACATGGCCTATGGTAATCAATTGATTAATCAGTAGTCGGAATAAGCTGTGGGGCGCAGAAATATGGTTTCATTTCTGGAGACATTCTTCCTGTATTTCGGGTTTGCAGACAACATTTTCCATTCCGGGTCGTCGCGGAATGAATTCCAATGTGCATCCCTGTCCGCTTTGTTATCGAAGGTGGTCATATACATGAGGTTAGGCATCCTTGCACCTCCTACTACTTCTCCATAGAAAACTGCGTTGAAGCCCAGCCGGTCGAATATTCTGATCTCACCGCCTTCATTGAACATTTCCACTTTGTTCCAATACAATCTTTCATTTGCACTTTCGTAGCTTCTCAGTTCATAAATACGTTCTGAGCGCGGACCATTCAGGTTTGGACGACTGAGGGTGGGGAAGAGGCGGAAAGCCTGGAGGAGGATGGTTTCCTTTCTGGTGTATGCCTGTTGACCGGGGATGGTATCCAGATATGATTTTGCAGCGGCCAGGTAGGTGGCGTCTTCCATCAGACGTTGTTCCGTACTGATCAGTTTGCGCAGTGATCCATGTGAGGTGAGTAAATAGGTTTTGCCCGCATAAACGGTGTCACCCGGCAAGGCTTTGAATGCCCCTACATCTTTCACGCCGAGTCTGTGCAGGGCTGGGATCAGGCAGTCTGCCAGATACGCATCTAGTCGTCCGGCTTGATCAGCATTCGTCGTCTGATACACCCTGATTTCATGGATCGCGGGATCCTGTTTTTTCGTTTGTGCGTCTGCGTTGATCATCATCAGAGCTAAGATGACGAACGCAGCGGTTGATTTCAATACGCGCATTTGCTGTTGGTTTGTTTCCTCAATTTACATCATTGTTCGTTGTGTTGCTTGAACGCTTGGATATCTATCACAAAGCGATATCTGACATCAGACTTCAGGATTCTTTCGTATGCCTCATTCACCTGATCCATCCGGATGATTTCAACATCTGAGACAATATTGTGTGTCCCACAGAAGTCGAGCATTTCCTGGTTTTCGCGAATCCCACCGATGAGCGATCCGGACAGAGAGCGACGCCGTCCGGTGAGCATATTGGCGCGCAACGGTATGGCTTCCGGTGGAATACCTACCAGCGTCATATTTCCGTTGAGACGCAGCAATTGTAAATACCTGTTATAATCATGCGGGGCAGAAACGGTATCCAGGATGAAATCAAAGTGGTTCTTATGCCGCTGCATTGCGGAATCGTCTGACGAAAGCAGGAAGGAATGGGCACCCAGTCTGCGGGCATCGGCTTCCTTGGACGGGGAACCGCTGATGACGGTGACTTCCGCTCCAAATGCTGCGGCCAGTTTCAAGCCCATGTGTCCGAGGCCACCGAGCCCGAGAATCCCGACCCTCGATCCGGGGCCTACCTCCCAGTACTTCAGCGGAGAGTAAGTGGTGATGCCGGCGCAAAGCAGGGGGGCTGTTCCGGGGAGCGACAGGTTCGAGGGGATGCGCAGAACATAGTTTTCATCCGCCACGATCGAGGTCGAATAGCCTCCATAGGTCGGACTTCCATCCGATTTTTCCCTGCTGTTATAAGTCCAGGCCACACCTCCTTCGCAATACTGCTCTTCACCTGCATGGCAGTTTACGCAAACCCTGCAGGAATCCACAAAGCAGCCGATCCCGACGATATCCCCGATCTTATGTTTATGGACATGGGCGCCTACCGCCGTCACACGTCCCACGATTTCGTGTCCGGGTACCACCGGGAAGGTAGTGTTGCCCCATTCATTGCGTGCGGTGTGAATGTCTGAATGACAAACGCCGCAGTACAGAATGTCGATGGCCACATCATAGGACCCGGGTGATCTTCTTTCTACGTGAAACGGAGCGAGTGGTTCTTGTGCGGAAAGTGCAGCAAATGCATTGATATGACTCATAATTTAAAAACGTTCCTGTAAGTCTGAATGTTCGTTTTATCCATGGCAGCTTGAGTCCCCAACTCTCCAAGAGTTAGGAACTCTCCAAGAGTTAGGAACTCTCCAAGAGTTGGGAACTCTCCAAGAGTTGGGGACTCTCCAAGAGTTGGGGACTCTCCAAGAGTTGGGGACTCTCCAAGAGTGATATTATGTTAAATAGAAATGCTGATTGGAGCCTCAGCTTCATGCACAACCACACCAGGGATTTCTGCTACCAGACCGGCTCCATACATACCTGCCGGGGTTTGATAACCCGGATTGATCAGTCCTTGTTTTACTTTTCCGGCGATGATCAACGCGGCATGGGTCGTCATGTCGTAAACTTCCGGACCGGAGAGCCAGGCATTCACCCGATCTCCTTGTAGATTTCTGACTTCAGCCCAGGCCAGGCTGCGGGCACTGGCGCGCATGCCGTCATCCGGACCCGCGGGGCGACGATCTATGCGTTTTCGCAATAGGTTTCTGACCCATTCGGTGCGTAGCAATGGGTTGAACAACCTCTGTCCCTTCATGATCCGGTGAACAATCGGATTTACGTGTGTGAAGGTTTCTATATTCGGGATGCCGGTCGTATGCCATGCCGTGGAAACATCTCCCCAGGGGATGCTCATCGTGAACAATCGTTCATCACCAAAATCAACATCCAATGCATGTTCCCCAAAAGGACGTCGGATGATCTTTCCGTCTTTTCGGATCATTCCGCCATCACCGAGTTTGGTGGCCATCGTTGCGGCAGTTCCATGCGATAATGTGCTGCCCAGGGATGCGAACGCAATACGCAGCGACACCGCATCGGGAAGTCTTGCAGATACCAACCTGGCCAGACAGTCGGTAGGAACAACGTCGAATCCGGCACCGGGCAGGAGCATGACGCCAGCGTCTCTGGCTGCATCATCATATCCTTTGATTTCTTCAAAGCAAAGGATGTCGCCATTGATGTCCAGGTAATGCCGGCCGGTTCTGATACAGGCTTCTACCATGGGCTTCATCGTATTCTTGAAAGGTCCTGCCGCATGTATCACACCTTGGCAGGTTTTCAATGCGGCGTCGAGACTTTCATTATCGTTGAGCCGAAGTACCATGGACGGAAATCCGGTCTGGGATGAAATCCTGTTGACCTCCGCTTCATCCCGACCTGCCAGTAATAGATTGATATTATAGGCCCTGGCCATCCGGGCTATCAGCCGGCCGGTATACCCGTAAGCTCCATAAAGCAGGAAGTCATGCATGTGAATAGATTTGTAAATATGCGGGTTTCGAGGGAATTGTAGGTCGAAAATTACCCCGTTTTGGCCCAAATGTCGTAGATTGTAACAATATCAAAAAAACCGCATGACAAACGACCAGATCGAGAAGTTTGTAGAACCCCGTCACCTGGATAAAGATCCGGTTAGGATCAGTTTCAAGACCAGAAATACCTTCAATGGCATTTTCATCCAGTCACGCGATTATGAGGATCTGAAATCGAAGAATTACTGGAGGATTGTTTCCGAAACAAACCTGCAGGAGTGGAGTCGGACCCATGATCAGAACCTCTCAAGGATCTTCCACGGTGGAGAATTCACCCGCCTGACAGATCTGAAAAAAGCTTGAAAAAAGGCTCCAATCCTTGCGGATGGAGCCTTTCGAGTGTAATGAGGTCAGGCTGTGATCAGGAATCCTATCTATATGTCCCTGATCATTACATTCAGGA
>JBEEMB010000023.1:0-2783 GCA_041167815.1 Bacteroidota bacterium
GATGGCATCTTCGGTTATGCGTGACCGTGAGTATGTCTCCGCCGCACGGAAGGGCAGGATGAGTCCCACATGTTTGGGCATGAGTATCGCACGGCCCGTCGTGTTTTTGATGCTGCCCTTGCGCGGAAACCAAAGGGTGTCGGGCATTTGGGCCGTCACCTCCACAGTGTCGCAGACATATCTGACATTTCCGCCGGGTTGCTGGTCGATCCGTCCGTCTTTCATCCGTTCGCCGAGGCGGACGATCAGCGTGTCGCCTACCTTGACAGTCTTGCGCAGCACCCCGAACTTCCCGAAGAACGCCTTCCCAAAATCAAACAGGGTCTCGGTCTTCGACAATGGGGTTGTCCTGATGGCGCGGTCTTCGCGTTCCACCAGTCGTTGCTGGTACACGGGTGTCTGGGCCTGAAGCCCCAGGTTCAAGCATGTGATCAGCATCACCGACAGCCATCTGCTCATCTGTAAACTTTTAAACTAAGCTAAGCAAAGCCATCGGGATTTCCCATCCCGGTTTATCACCAGCCTGACCGAAAATGAGTACCTTTCGGCCCGCCGAAGAAACCCCGGCCCAATCCCATGCCCAGATCATTTATCGTAGCCTTACCGGAAGAAGTGGATTACAAGACCGAATTGCAGGGCATACCCATTCATTTCACCGGGGTGGGCAAGGTGAACGCCGCACTGGGCGTGCAAAAGCTCATCCACCAGGGATTCGATGAAATCATCAACATTGGATCCTGTGGATCGCTCAAACATCCCGTGGGTTCGATCCTCACCATCGGCCGGTCATTTCAGGACATTGACTGCCGCCCGCTCTGCGATTACGGCCTCACACCCGATGAGGATGACTCGCTGGTGGTTGATATTGATCCCACATCAAGTCACGCCTGCTTTTCCACGGATTATTTCTATGAGCAGTCTCATCAATCTAAATATCCGCCGGACTATCTCAACATGATCTCCACATCCGATGCCTTCGACATGGAACTCTATCCCATCGCCAAGGCCTGCCGGCTGGCGGGGGTGCGACTCCGCGCTTTCAAATGGGTGTCTGATGACGGGGATCACAGCCAATGGCGGGAAAACTGCCGCGTCGCCCTCGAACACCTCCTGCAATCCCATCGTTTTTGATCATACCCGATAACCCACAATCACATGCGTAAGATCCTGTTTCCCTTCCTGCTCCTGCTCACCACCCTGGTGCAGGCACAGCAGACCCTGCCCGTCATTCCCGCGCCGGCCCGGCTGGACATGCGCGATGGACGGTTCGTCATCGACCGGCAGACCGCCCTCCGTTATGACGCGGCTAACCCTGAGCTCCGCCGTATCGCCGGCTGGTTTTCGGATGCCGTGCAGCGCCTTTCCGGCTTCAAACCCGTACCGCAGAAACCTGGCGGGAAGGCCATCAGTCTGAAACTGAAACTCAACGACATCTTGGGATCCGAAGGCTATCGACTCGATGTCACCCCATCACAAATAAATATTGAAGCATCCGGTCCCGCGGGAGTTTTCTATGCCCTGCAATCCGTATTACAGACGCTTCCCGGTATGCGCACCAATGCCGCGCTGGTCGTGCCTTGTATGTCGGTCGAGGATAAGCCCCGTTTCGGCTGGCGCGGACTCCACCTGGATGTCTCCCGTCATTTCTTTGGACCGGAAGTCATCCGTGAATACATCGATCTGATGGCTAGATACAAGATGAACCGTTTTCACTGGCATCTGACCGACGACCAGGGCTGGCGGATGCAGATCGACCGTTATCCCGCGCTGACCGACATCGGTGCCTGGCGGGTGGATCAGAATCATCTGGTATGGGGTTCAAGACCGCAGGCTAAACCGGGTCAAACGCCCGATTATGGCGGGTTCTACACGAAACAACAACTGCGCGAACTCGTGGCCTATGCACGCGACAGGAACGTCGTGATCGTGCCTGAAATTGAAATGCCCGGACATTCCTCAGCGGCCGTCGCTGCCTATCCCAATCTTTCATGTACCCGCACACCGCAGCTACCCATGACCGGCGGAGACTACAAGGGCATCAGCTCCAATTTTTGCGTCGGCAATGATTCGGTGTTCACCTTCCTGGAAGGCGTGCTGACGGAAGTGATGGATGTCTTCCCTTCCCAATACATCCACATTGGTGGTGACGAAGTGGACAAGGGTCCATGGAAAAAATGTGATCGTTGCCAGGCCCGGATGAAGAAGGAAGGTCTGAAAACGGAAGAAGAATTGCAGAGCTGGTTCATCCGTCGCATCGAAAAATTCATCGTGGCCAACAAGCGCCGCATGATCGGCTGGGATGAGATCCTCGAAGGCGGTTTGGCCCCGACGGCCACGGTGATGAGTTGGAGAGGCGAAGCCGGCGGTATCGAAGCCGCGAAGATGGACCATGATGTGGTGATGACGCCCGGTTCTCCCTGTTATTTCGACCACTATCAGGCCGGTCCGGAGGGCGAACCCCGCGCCATTGGCGGGATGAACACGCTCCGGAAAGTGTACGACTACGAACCCGTTCCGGCAGAACTGGCGGGCGACCGGGCCAAATACGTGCTGGGTGCGCAGGCCAATGTGTGGACGGAATTCATCACCACGCCGGAACATCTGGAATACATGATCCTCCCGCGGATGCCGGCGCTCTCGGAAGTCCTTTGGTCGCCGAAGGATCGCCGCAACTGGCCGGATTTCAACACGCGTCTTCAATCACATTTGAATTATTTCCGTCAGAATGCATTGCATCACAGCAACGGGAATTTCACGGTTCAGATCAAGCCCGTACCGCAAGG